>JAEURL010000233.1 GCA_016789165.1 Anaerolineales bacterium
AGGCGCCAGCGGTTATCGCGGGGGCGCACCAGCACCAGGGTCAGCGTCCCAAAGAGCCAGAAGACCATGCCCAGCAGCCATGGGCCCGTCAGGCGGCTCCGCACTTCCCGCCAATCCAGGGTGTCCGCCACCTGGATGTCGAGCGTGAGGAGCTGGCCATCCCGCTCGACGACGACAGTCAGCGGCTGGCCGGGCCGCGCGTCCTGGAGCAGGCTCTGGTGGCGGTTGGCGCGCAGCCCTTCGAAGGGGACGCTGCCGACCTGCACCAGGCGGTCGCCCACCTGTAATTTGCTCGTGGAGCGGACATCCAGCACGCGGCCGCTGCCGCCGTCCCAGCCAAACCCGACCAGGGGGACCTCGAAGAGGAAAAGGTAGGTGTAGAACAGGATCAGCAGACCGATCAGGCTATGGCCCAGGTGGGCGGGAAGGGAGCGTAAACGTGGGTTGCGCATAGGAGGATAGACCGGCCGAGGTTCAGCGCAGCGTGTTTTCCACTTCGGGCGGGAGCAGCCGGCGCCGGCGGGCCTCGGCCACGGCGGCGGCCCGCGTGCTGACGTTGAGGCGCAGGTACGCGCCGGACAGCAGGTTGCGCAAGGTGGAGGGCGCAACGCTCAGGCGGCCGGCCAGCTCGGTCGTGGATAGATTCGGATAGGCCGCGCACAGCGAGAGCGCGTCCAGCTGCCGCTGGGTGAGCGGCTCCAGGGCGTCGGTGCTGCGCCGCAGCCAGAGCTGGCGCGCCTGCGGGCTCAGACAGATATCGCCGTGCGCGGCCGCGCCGATCACGTCGGCCAGCTTCTCAATCGTCGCCCGGTCCTCTTTCAAAATATAGCCGCTGGCGCCGGCCCGCATCATGGCCTTGATCAGGCTGCTCTCAGCGTGCATCGAGATGATGATGATCGCCAGGGCCGGGTAAAGCTGGTGGAGCTTGGGCAGCAGGCTGTGGATTGGGTAGGGGTTGTGGTTGGTGGGCGAGGTGGGCACGCTCACGTCCAGCAGCAGCACATCCACCGGCTGGGCGGCCAGCAGCGGCTCCAGGTCCTCGCCAAAGGCCGCCACACCCGCGATCTCCAGGCCGGCCGCCTGGCCCAGCCGGAAGCGGTAGCCGTCCACGATGCTCTGATGATCGTCGAGGATCGCCACGCGCAAAATGCTCTTCATGACCCCATAATCCTTCTCGGCCGCAGCCGGCCGGCGGGCTTCGTAAATCGGACACGGGTCCGCTGATTTGTGGCCGCCAGCATCGTACTGATTTCCTACATTCCGGACAAGTGCCGGAAAGCAAAACAGTACAACTGTCTATTCACTTCGGTTCGCATCCGGCGTATAAACGGGCGGAGGGGGATCAATAGGGGGATGACTGAGCCGACCTCGGGCTGCGCCGATTAGGGAGAAGACGCGCAGCCAACAAGAAGAGCGTTCAGCGGGTGCGTTGGGTGGCCGCTGAACGCTCTTTTGCGTTTGACGAGACCCGGCCGCGGTGGTACAACACCGCTCCACCACTGTCCCACCTGCGAGGCCAATTTATGCGACTCCTGCAAGGCGTTCTCCGCACGTTGCTGATAGCTGTGTTGGCCCTGGCCCTGGTGGCCGGCCTCCTGATCGGCGCCACCGTCACCCGCTCCTTCCCCCAGACGCGCGGCACAGTCCGCCTGCCGGGCCTGCGCGGCTCGGCCGAAGTCCTGCGCGACGCCAACGGCATCCCGCACCTCTACGCCGACACCGCTGAAGACCTGTTCATGGCCCAGGGCTACGTGCACGCGCAGGATCGCTTCTACCAGATGGATTTCTGGCGCCACATCACGGCCGGCCGGCTCTCCGAGCTGTTCGGCGCCGGCCGCCTGAACACGGACAAGTTCCTGCGCACCTCCGGCTGGCGGCGCGTGGCCGAGCAGGAGTACGCCAGCGCCGAGCCGGCCACCCGCGCCATCCTGGACGCCTACGCCGCCGGCGTCAACGCCTACCTGGCCAACCGCTCCGGCCCCGACCTGAGCCTGGAGTATTCCATCCTGGCCCTCAACGGCCTGACCGGCTACACCCCCGATCCTTGGACGGGCGTGGACTCGATCGCCTGGGGCAAGGCCATGGCCTGGGACCTGAGCGGCAACCTGGACGCCGAGATCATGCGGGCCGTCCTCAACCAGACCATCGGCGTGGAGAAGACCAACGCCTATATGCCGCTTTACCCGCACGGCGACCATCCCGTCATCGTGCCCACGCCGGCTTTCGACGCGGCCGGCCTGGGCGCGCTGCGCGGCCTATCCGCCCAACTCGCAGAGTTGGGCGCCGTCACCGGCGGCGCCTTCGAGGGCATCGGCTCCAACGACTGGGTGATCGGCGGGGGCCGCACCGCCAGCGGGATGCCGCTGCTGGCGGACGATCCGCACCTGGGCATCCGCATCCCGTCGATCTGGTACCAGAACAGCCTGCACTGCCGCACCCTGACGGCCGAGTGCCCGTACGACGTGACCGGCTACTCCTTCGCCGGCGTGCCGGCCGTGATCATCGGCCACAACACCCGCATCGCCTGGGGCGTCACCAACGTCGGCCCGGACGTGCAGGACCTGTTCATCGAGAAGGTCAACCCGGCCGATCCCAACCAGTACGAGGTCAACGGCCAGTGGGTGAACATGGAGGTCCGCCAGGAGACCATCCAGGTCCTGGGCGGCGGCCGGGAAGAGGTGACCATCCGCTCCACGCGCCACGGCCCGCTGATCACCGACGTCTACGGCAGCCTGGACGAGTTCGCGGCCGGGGCCGGCCTGGACCCGGCCAACCAGTACGCCTTCGCGCTGAAGTGGACGGCCCTGCAGCCGGGCACGCTCTTCCAGTCCGTATTCAAGATCAACCGCGCCCGCAACTGGGACGACTTCCGCATCGCGCTGCGGGATTGGGACGTGCCCTCCCAGAACTTCGTGTACGCCGACGTGGACGGCAACATTGGCTACCAGATGCCCGGCAACGTGCCCATCCGCCGCGGCGGCGACGGCCTGCTGCCGGTGCCGGGCTGGACCGACGACTACGAATGGACGGGCTACATCCCGTTCGATCAGCTGCCCGCGTCGTTCAACCCGCCGCAGGGCTACATCGCCACGGCCAACAACGCCGTGGTCGGCCCCGAGTACCCCTACCTGATCGCCCTGGATTGGGACCCCGGCTACCGGGCCGAGCGGATCGTGTCCCTGATCGAGGCCGAGGCCAAGCACACGCCCGAGACCATCGCCCGCATCCACGGCGACAACCAGAACCTGGGCGCGGGCGAGGTGCTGCCCTACCTGCTGGCCCTCGGCTTCGGCGAGCCGGAGCTGGCGCAGGCCCAGGCCGAGCTGCGCGCCTGGGACGGGCAGATGGACATGGCCTCGCGGCCGGCCGCGATCTACGCCGCCTTCTTCCGCCAGCTGCTGGCGGCCACCTTCCACGACGACCTGCCCGAGGCCTACTGGCCGGGCGGCGGCGGCGACAGTTGGCTGACTATCCGCGCGCTGCTGCCGGATTTCCACAACGCTTGGTGGGACGACCAGACCACGCCGGCCGTCGAGACGCGCGACGAGATTCTGCGCCGGGCCTTCGCGGCCGGCTACGCCGAGCTGCGGGACACGCTCGGGCCGGACCCGCGCACCTGGCAGTGGGGCCGCCTGCACGGCTCCACCTTCGACAACGAAAGCCTCGGCCGCTCGGGCGTCAGCTTTATCGAGGCGATCTTCAACCGCGGGCCGTTCCCCACCAGCGGCGGCACTTCGATCGTCAACGCCACCGGTTTCAACGTGACCAACGCCGAGCCGTACGCCACCCGGAGCGTGCCCTCCATGCGCATGATCGTGGATCTGAGCAACCTGGAGAACACGCGCATGATCCACACCACCGGCCAATCCGGCCACGCCTACGCCGCGCACTATATCGACATGGCCGACAAGTGGCGGTTCATCCAGTACAACCTGATGCCCTTTGGCCGGGCCGCGGTCGAGGCCGCGGCGGCCGACCGGCTGCTGCTGGTGCCGTGAGCGGGCCGCCTCGGCCGGCGATGACCTGTTTGCGCCCGGAGACGACCCGCAGGGTCGTCTCCGCGTTTCTGGCGCTGGCGCTGGGGGCGGCCTGCGCCGGCCCGCCCACCGCCACGCCCACCGCGCCGCCGGTCTGGATCCCGGCCCCCACGCCGGGGCCGGGCACCCCGACGTTGCCCGCGCCCACCGTGCCGCCGCCGGCCACGCCCCTCCCCACGCGGCCCGCCGTCACGATCTGTCTGGGGTTTGAACCGGAGAGCCTGTTCCGCTACGCCCGCCCGGAGGCCGACGGCGGCCTGAGCCGGGCCCACCTGCTGGCCCTGGTGGAGGACGGACCGCTGGACCAACTGGCCGCCGGCCCGCAGCCGGCGCTGCTGGAGCGTCTGCCGGCCGGCGCCGATGTGCGCGTGGACACGGTGAGCGTGGCGGCCGGCGACCGCGTGGTGGACGCCCTCGGCCGGGTGGTGACGCTGACGGCCGGCCTCACCTTCAACTTGCTCGACGGGGAGCAGGTCACCTACGGCGGCGAGGGCCCGCTCGCCCTGCCGCGGCGCACGGTCCGCTTCACCCTGCGGCCCGGCCTGCGCTGGAGCGATGGCGCGCCCCTGACGGCCGCGGACTCGGTCTTCAGCTTCCAACTCGCCGCCGATCCGGCCGCCTACGTCCCCGAGCGGGAGCGGCTGGCGCGCACGGCCGCCTATCAGGCCGTGGACGAGCGCACTGTCGAGTGGACGGGCTGGCCCGGCGATCTGGACCCTGGCTACCTCGATCACTTTTGGCCGCCCCTGCCAGCTCACGCGCTGGCCGGCCGGCCGGTGACGGAGCTGGCCGCCGACCCCGGCGCCGGCCGCGCGCCGCTCAGCTACGGGCCGTTCGTCCTCACGCGCTGGGCCGCCGGCGACCAGGCGGTGCTCGAGCGCAATCCGTATTATTGGCGCGCCGCCGAGGGCCTGCCGCGCCTGGAGCGCGTGATCGTCCGCTTCCTCCCCGACCCGGCCGCGCTGAACAATGCCCTGCTCAGCGGCGCGTGCGAGGTGGCGCCGCGCCAGCCGGGCTGGCGCACGCTGGCCGACGCCGGCGAGCCGGCCTTCGTGCGCTGGGCGCCGGGGCCGGAGCAGGTGAGCCTCTTCTTTGGCCTGCAGCCGCAATCGACCGCGGCGGCGGCGCCCGGCTTCTTCGCGGACCCGCGCGCCCGCGCGGCCGTGGCCCAGTGCTTGGACCGCGCGGCGCTGACACCGCCGCCGGCGCCGGCCGAGCGCCTGGCGGCGCGGGCGCTGTATCCCGACGTGACCGTGGCGTTTGATCCGGCCCGCGGCCGGGCCGTGTTGGCGGAATTGGGCTGGGTGGATTCAGACGCGGACGGCCGGGCCGACCAGGGCGGCCGGCCGCTGAGCGTGCGCCTGGTCTTCGGGCCGGCCGCTGACCCGGACCTGGCGGGCGCGGCCCAGGGGGTGGCGGCCCAACTGCTGGCGAACTGCGGGGTGACGGTGGCGGTGCAGGCGCTGACCGATGGCGAGCGGCTGGCGGATTGGCCGGACGGACCGCTGTTCGGCCGGCAGTTTGATTTGGCGCTGCTGAGCTGGCGCACGGCGGGCGCGCCGTGCGCGTTCTTCCTGAGTGAGCAGATTGCGGAGGCCGGGAACCCGGCCGGCGCCAATGTGGCCGGCTATCGCGCCGCGGCCTTCGACGCGGCCTGCCGGCGGGCGCTCACGGCCCCGGCGCCGGGGCCGGCCGCGGCGGAGGCGGAGGCACAGCTGGCGCGCGATCTGCCGGTGCTGCCCCTGTTCGCGCAGCTGCGCGTGGCCGCCGCGCGGCCGGAGGTGGCGGGCTTGACGCTGGACCCCCTGGCCCGGTCTGAGCTGTGGAACGCCGAGACCTGGACGGTCTGGCCGTGACGGGGCCGGCCCTTAGAAGGGCAGGTAGATCTTCTCGAACGCCACCAGCGCGAAACAGCCGAGCACGGCGACGTTGAGGAACAGCATCAGCGACAGGATAAACAACTGCGACGGCGTCAGGCCGAGGATTTTGCGGCTGGCGCGCCGGGTCGGGGCCGCCGTCTCGGTCTGGCCGGTCTTCAGTTGTTCGCGCAAACGGTCGAGCATGCAGGCCTCCGGGGCAATGCGGATTAGGCTAGTCTATTCGGGAACGGGCGCGTGTCAATCGGCCTGGCGCGGGCGCAGGCGCAGGTCGCCGGCCAGCACGTGCCGCACCTCCCCAGCCTCGGTGCGGAAGACCAGGGCGCCTTCCGGCGTCACGTCCTCGGCCACGCCGATCAGCCGGCCGGCCTCGGTGTGCAGTTCGGCCGGGGCGCCCAGCCGGCCCAGCCGCGCGCGCCAATCGGCGAAGACGGCCTCGCCCGCCAGGGCGTCGTAGCGCGTTTCCACCGCGGTCAGCAGGGCGCGCAGCAGGGTGAGCCGGTCCACGGGCCGGCCGGCCTCGGCTTCCAGGCAGGTGGCGGGAAAATCCACCGCCTCCGGGGCCGGCGCCCAGCTTACGTTCACGCCGATTCCCAGCACCGCATACTCCAGGGCGTCGCCGGTGAAGGCGGAATCGACCAGGATGCCGGCCGTCTTGCGCCCGCCGATCAGCACGTCGTTGGGCCACTTCAGCTCCGGGCGCAGGCCGGCCACGCGCTCGGCGGCCTCACATACGGCCAGGCCGGCCAGCATGGTCAGGCGCATGGCCTGGGCCGCCGTGAGCGGCGGCCGGAGCACCAGGCTCACGGCCAGGGCGCTGCCGGGCGGCGTCAGCCAGCGGCGCTGCAGGCGGCCGCGGCCGGCCGTCTGCTCTTCGGCCACCACCATCAGGCCCTCCGGCGCGCCGCCTTCCGCCAGCCGGCGGGCCTGGTCGTTGGTGGAGCCCAGGTGCTGGAAGAGGTAGACCGGCCGCCCGAAGCGCAGGCCGATCAGCCGGTGAAGCAGGTCTGGGGCGTGCAGCATGTAACTATTCTACCGGTGTAAGTCAACACCCGGCGGCCGCGGTCACGCCGAGGCGCCCGAGTAGCGCCGCAGGCCGAAGAACCAGAACCAGCGGGCCACGACCAACAGGCCGGCCGCCAGGGCGGCGGCCCCGGCCAGGGTGGGCGCGTCCAGCCGGCCGGTGAGGGCTTCGGCCGGCACCGTGACCGCGAAGGCCACCGGCACCATGAAGGTCAGCCCGGTGCGCAGCCAGTCCGGGTAGATGCCCACCGGGTACTGGCCGGCGCGGTAGATCCCGTCGAAGAGCTCCACGATGTTCTCCATCCGCACCACCCAGAAGGCGCCGGTGGTCAGGATCAGCCAGAAGCTGTAGAGCAGCAGGCCCCCGCACAGTAGCGCGGCCGCGAAGGCCAGGGCCTGGCCGAGCGTGATCTGCTCCTGGAGCTGCACGCAGGCGACGGCGAGCACGATCCCGCCCGTGATCACGTCCACGGCCTGCCAGATGCGCAGCTCGCGCACGCTCACCAGGGTTTGCGAGTCGGCCGGCTTGGTCAGCGCAAAGTCCAGGGCGCCGTCGCGGACCTCGCCCATCAGGCGCTGCATGTTGGGCTGGACGGTCATGCGGATCAGCCCGCCCATCAGGATGTAGACCCCCATCACGGCCAGCAGCTCCGGCCGGGTCCAGCCGGCCAGGTTCGGCGTGTGGCTGAAGACCAGGGCCAGGCCGATCAGGCCGACGGCCACCGCGATCAGCGACTGGAGCAGCTGGACGAAGAAGTTGACCCGGTACTGCAGTTCGTTCAGGGCGCCGACCCGAAAGAACTGCCAGGCCAGTTTGAGCGGGTGCATGGCTTCAATTCCCCACGGCGGAGTAAACGCGGACGGCGGCCCGCCAGACCAGCAGCAGCACCCCCAGGCCGGCCAGGATCCAGAAGACCTGCATCCCCAGCCCGGCCAGGAGTTCCAGCGGGGCCAGGTTCCCCACCAGGGCCTCGATCGGGAACTGGAAGGCCCAGCGGAAGGGCAGGTAGGCGGCGAGGGTCTGCACCCAGGCCGGCATCAGGGCCAGCGGCACCAGCCGGCCGGAGAGCACCAGCTCCAGCGCGAAGTACAGCTCGAAGATCGCGCCCACCCGCGTGGTCCAGAACGTGATCAGGCCCAGGATCCACAGCAGCATGGTGCGGATCAGGTAGGCACCCCAGATGGCGAAGAAGAAGACGACGACCTCCAGGGCGGTGGGGTTGAGCTCCGGGCGGAAGGCCAGGCTGAGCACGGCCGCGATCGGCAGCCACATGACGATCACGGCCACCTTCCAGCCGGCGAAGGAGGCGACATCGCTGTGCAGCGGGTGGATCGGGCGCAGCAGCATGCCGGAGAGCTGGCCCTCGCGGATGCGCCACTCCCAGCCGTACGGCGTGAAGACGATGTT
>JAEURL010000235.1 GCA_016789165.1 Anaerolineales bacterium
CGCTTGCCCACGATCTCCATCGCCGCGCGGCAGTCGTTCAGGATGGCGATGGGTTCGGCTCCGCTGTCCAAGAGCTTCTTGGTCAGCGCGAGCGCTTCCTCCTCCTGCATATCTGCGATGGCATTCACAAGTTCGTCCGACATCGTGTTCTCCTTGGGGTGGTGGATGAGATGAGTTGGCGGTCAGGCTTTTTGCGGCTCGGCTGGCTTGGGCAGTTCCCCCAGGCGGCCGGCGCGATAGGCGCGCGTGTAGCCCAGGCAGTGCCTATCGCGGCCGAGCACCAATTCCGCGGCCAGGATGGCCGCCTGCAGGTCCCGGTCGTTCGGGTCGATGATGGCCGTGTCCATGCCGGCGTCCAGCGCCAGCACCAGGAAGGTCCGGTTGATCAGCGCCCGCACCGGCAGCCCGAAGGACACGTTGCTCAGGCCGCAGGACAGGTGGGCTTTCGGGAACTCGGCCTTGATGGCGCGCATGGCGCCGAAGATGATCGGGCCGGCCTGGATGTTGGTGGCAATGGTCATGGCCAGCGGGTCCACGTAGACCTTCTCGTCCGGCACGCCGGCCTGGCGCGTGGCCGCGAAGACCCGCCGGATGACGTCCAGGCGCGCTTCGGCCGTGGTCGGGATGCCCTTGTCGTCCATGCACAGCGCCACCACCTCGCAGCCGTGTTCGGCCACGATCGGCAGCACCCCCTGCAGGCGCGCGGTCTCGCCGCTGATCGAATTGATCATGGGCGTCCGGCGCACCGCCGGCATGGCCGCCCGCAGCGCGGCCGGGTTGGCGCTGTCCAGGCAGAGCGGCACGTCGGTCACCGCCTGCACCAGATCGATCAGCCACTTCAGGTCGTCGGCCTCGCGGTCCGGGTGCGTGCCGGCGTTCACGTCCAGCCAGTGCGCTCCGGCCTCCACCTGTTTCTTGGCCAGGTTTTGGATGAAGGCGGCGTCGCGTTCGGCGATGGCCTTGCCCACCAGTTTGCGGGTGCCGTTGATTTTCTCTCCGATGATCTTCATGCCCTTGGTCCTTTCCGATCTCAGTCGCGCGCCGGCGTGGCTACAGCCGGAGCCGGGAATAACATGGAAAAAGCGAAGCGCCGCTGGAAGCCCGGGAAGGTGGTCAGCTCGATGTAGCCGGTGCGCCGGGCGATGTGCTGGGCGCGGCTGCGCTCCTTGAGCGAGAGCAGGATGGCCTTGGCGCCCACGCCGGCGGCGTTGCCCACCTGGGAATAGCGGGCGCGCGGCAAACGCGGCAACAGGCCGATGTCCAGCGCGCTGTCCAGGTTGAGGTAGGAGCCGAAAGCGCCGGCGATGATGACCTCGTCCACGGCCTCCGGCGGCGTCTCGGTGGCCTCCAACAGAATGCCGATGCCGGTCTGGATGGCGCCCTTGGCCAGCTGGATCTCGTTGACGTCCCCCTGGGTGACGACCACCTCGCGGCCGGTGCCGGTCTGGCTGGCCGGGGCCAGCACAAACTCCGGGCCGTGCTCGTTGGGGCGCACGCCCGGCGCCCCCCGGTCCAGCCGGCCGCGCTCGTTCATCAGGCCGGCCCGGCGCAGTTCGGCCAGGGCATCCACGATGCCGGAGCCGCAGATGCCCACCGCCGGCGCGTCGCCGATGGTCTTGAGCTGGACGCCCCCGGCCGTGATCCGCACGGCTTCGATGGCGCCCGTGGCGGCGCGCATGCCGTCACGGATGTGCGCGCCCTCGAAGGCCGGCCCGGAGGCGCAGGAGGCCGAGGTCAGGTAGTTGGCGCCCGGCTTGCACAGCACGATCTCGGTGTTGGTGCCGATGTCCACGCCCACCGCCACCCGGTCGGCCCGGTCCAGATCGGAGGCCAGCACCATCGCCACATGGTCGGCGCCCACGAAACCGCCCACGCAGGGCGGGACGTGGACGTACGCGCCGGGCGCCAGGTTCAGGCCGAGGTCGCGCGCTTTCACGTCCACGGCGGCGCTGGCCGAGGCCACAAACGGCGCGACGGCCAGCTGACGGGTGGGCAGACCCAGCAGCAGGTGGTGCATGGCGGTGTTGCCCACGATGCAGGCCTCGGCGATCTGTTCGCGCGCCACGCCGGCCTGCTCGGCCAGCGTGCCGGCCAGGTTGTCCAGGGCCTCGTGCACCACGCGCGCCAGTTCCCGCGCGCCCTCCGGGCTGCGGCTGGCGTGGACCAGCCGGCTGATCACGTCCTCGCCGTAGCCGATCTGCGGGTTCATCAGGCCGGCGGCGGCCAGCTCTTCGCCGCTCTCCAGATCCACCAGGTAGCCCGCGATCTTGGTGGTGCCGAGGTCCACGGCCAGGCCGGCCGCGCGCCGGCCGGGGGCCGCGAAGCCCACCAGCTCGGGGTCGCGCCCGCGCGCGCCGCGCACGTAAGCCGTCAAATGCCAATCGGTCTGGCGCGCCAGCGGGGAGAGCTGCCGGACGATGGCCGGCTCAGCGGCTACGCGTCGCAGGCCGAAGGCCGTATCCAGCGCCTCGGTCACGCGGTCCAGATCGGAGCGCAGGTCGCGCAGGGTGGGGGCCGGCACCTCGACGGCGCAGGCGCGCACGGCCGCTTCCACGGCCAGCTGGCGCGTCAGGCCGCCCACCTGCAGGCGCTGGTCGGTGACCAAGGAGGCCTTGGGGACGTGGAGCTTGACGTCGCTCTGCACGTGGGCGCGGCAGGCCAGGCGCTGGCCGGCGTTCAACTCCAGCTGGGAGAGGAAGCGCCGGTCGGCGTCCACCGGCGGCGAGACCTGGCCGGCCATGACGGCCACGCGGCAGCGGCCGCAGGTGCCCTCGCCGCCGCAGACCGAGGCCAGGCCGATCCCGGCCTGCCGCGCGGCCTCCAGCAAGGTGACCCCGGCCGGCACATCCACGCGCTTGCCGATCGGCTCAAAATCAACCTGGTGTGTTGGAGCAGTCATGGGCGCTCACTTCGAGGGCAGCGGGGCGAACATCTCATAGGTGATGG
>JAEURL010000255.1 GCA_016789165.1 Anaerolineales bacterium
CGTGACCGCAAGCAGCAGACCTTTATCTTCCGGCTGACGGCCGGCGAGAAGTTCCACACCCATTACGGCCACATCGAGCACGACGCCCTGATTGGGCTGCCGCTGGGCGCCGAGGTGGCCACCCACAAGGGCCACGGCTTCTTCGTGCTGGAGCCCTCCACCGACGACCTGATCCGCGACATCAAGCGCAACTCGCAGATCATCTATCCCAAGGACATCGGCTTCATTCTGATGAAGATGGCCATCAGCCCCGGCCGGACCGTGCTGGAATCCGGGACGGGCAGCGGCGGCCTGACCACGGTCCTGGCGCAGATGGTGGGGCCGGCCGGCCGCGTGATCTCGTACGACGTCCGCGAGGACATGCAGGCGCTGGCCCGCCGCAACCTGGAGCGCGTGGGCCTGCTGGAGCGCGTGACCCTCAAGCAGCGCGATATCGCCCTCGGCTTCGACGAGACCGACATCGACGCCCTGTTCCTGGACGTGCCCAACCCGTGGGACTATACCCCCCAGGCGCGCAGCGCCCTGAAGGGCGGCGGCTTCTTTGGCAGCATCCTGCCCACCGCCAACCAGGTTTCGCGCCTGCTCGCCGCGCTCGAGCGGGATGGTTTCAGCTTCATCGAGGTCTGCGAGGTCCTGATCCGCTACTACAAGCCGGTCCCCGAACGCCTGCGCCCCACCGACCGGATGGTGGCCCACACCGGCTTTCTGATCTTCGCCCGGGCCGTCACCCTCGGCCGCCGCAGCGAGCCGGCCGCCGAGGCGGAAGCCGCCGTCGAGACCGTCGAGACCGCCGGCGCCTCCGAGCCCGAGACGCCCGACGATTTCATCTAGGGAGGCTGTGCCATGCGCTTTCGCCCGGAAAGACCGCGCCGGATCCGCCGCCGGCTGCGCGCCCAGGACGCTCTCAACCCGGATCTGATGACACCTCTGGTGGAGGCCAACCGCCGGCTGGCGGCCGGCGACTTCGCTGGGGCCGCGCCGCTATACGCGGAGCTCGGCCAGCAGGCCGCCCACGCCGGCCAGTTCCGGCGTGCCGTCGAACTGCACTTGGGCGCGGCCGAGGCCTACGCCCGCGCCCGCGATGAACAGCGCACGCTCACCGAAGCGCAGGCCGCGCTGGCCTGGCTCAAGCGGCTCGGCCGGGACCGGCGCGCCGCGCGGCTGGGCGCCCGCATCGCGGCCAGCCTGCGCGCCGCCGGGCTGCCGGCGGCGGCCGACGCCTTGCTGACCGAGGCTGCCAATTTCACCGGCTCCGCCGTCGAAACTGAGGCCGAGCCGGAGCCGGCCCCGGCTGCCCGCGGCCGGCTGCCCACCGCCTGCCCGCAGTGCGGGGCGCCGGTGCGCAGCGACAGCGTCGAATGGATCGACGCGCTGAGCGCGGAGTGTGCTTACTGCGGGGCGACTCTGGCGGCCGCGTAGACCGGACAGCGCCGGCCGCTCACGGGTAGATTTCGGCCAGAACCGGGTCGTAGGAGGCGCTGGTGCGCCCAAAGGGGCAGGAACAGCCCTCCGGCGGCAGGGCCGGCACGCTGTCCTTGGGGTACGCGCCCTGCAGCGACCGGCAGACCGGGCAGGCCTCGGCCGGGACCGAGATCCGGATCAGCGTCACGCGGTCGTTGTTCTTCAGGCGCGTGAGGGCCTGGGCAAGTTCAGTTGGGGTTGGCATGGGGGTATTGTAATAAGGTCCTGGAAATCGGCAACCACGGTCACAGAATCAACATCGCGTCGCCAAGGCGCGCGGAGTCATCTAATCGCGTAACGTTCATTCTACCTGACCTGGACATCCCCGTACCGCCCTACCCGGGCGGCCGGTGGAATTCCTCGCGACACCCATCCCGAGGCGCTGACGCTTAGCGCCCGGATCGGTGTCGCGTTTTCGTTTATGCCACACGATCACCTACACGGAGCCCACAGCTATGTCACCCACACATCCCTCTCTTCACGCGCCCATCATCGGTTATGACCCCGGATTTGGCAACACCAAGGTCTGCGTCGGGGGTCAAATCGGCCTGGTTCCCTCGCATATCAGCATCCCGCGCAACATCGGGATGGCCGCGATCGGACTGAAGTCCGCCGGCCGGCACG
>JAEURL010000304.1 GCA_016789165.1 Anaerolineales bacterium
TGACGGCCGCCTTGGGCTTGGCCCAGCGGCGGTGGGTCAGCGCGATCACGCCGGCGCAGACCAGCAGACCGATCAGGGCGAAGGGCAGCACGGACCAGCCGGCCTGGCCGCCTTCATAGATGCTCCAGGCCGATTTGGCCAGCGCGATCAGGACGATGACGGCCACGCCCCAGGCGATCGAGCGGACCCAGAAGGCGGCCGCCAGCGCGCTCAGGCTGAGCGGCACCAGCAGCGTCAGGCCGAGCTTGGCCGGCGTCCAGGCGGACAGCAGATAAGCCTTCTCGGCGGCCAGAAAGTCGATCACCCAGGCCGGCGGCGCGGCCGGCCGCGGGAACCAGAACATGCTGGAGGCCAGCGCCGCCAGCGTCGCCAGGATCCCGGGCCAGTTGCGCCGGTAAGCGAAATAGCAAAACGGGATGAGGAAGAACGGGCGGATGAACCAGCTCAGCGGGTTGTGATGCCGGTCCCAGGCCCAGGCCAGGAATTGTGTGAACAGCTCGGAGAGTTCCATCGCGGCTTCCTTTCGGTATATGCGTCTGGCTTGATTGAACTGCGAACGGCGGGCCGGATGGTCCCCGGGAGTCATACAGAAAGTTGTACAATCGCCGCTGAGGCCGTTTATGGACCAACCGCACACTTTCGGCGAATGGGTACGCCGCCGGCGCAAGGCCCTGGACCTCACCCAGGCGGCGCTGGCCGAACGCGCGCACTGCTCCAAGGCCGCCATCGTCAAGATCGAGGCCGGTGAGCGCCGGCCCTCACGTGAGCTGGCCGCCCTGCTGGCCGAGGTCCTGCAGGTGCCGCCGGCCGAGCGGGCCGCGTTCACGCGGGCGGCGCGCGGTGAACAGGCGCCCCCGCCGGCCCCCACCGCGGCGGCGCCGCGCCCGAGCCGCCTGCCGGCCTCGGCCACGCCCCTGGTGGGCCGCGATCAGGAGTTGGAACAGATCGGCCGGCTGCTGGCCGAGGCTGAATGCCGGCTGCTGACCCTCACCGGGCCGGGCGGCGCCGGCAAGACCCGCCTGGCGCTCGAGGCCGCCCGCCGCTGGGCGGCCGGCGGTCTGGAGGCGGTCTTTGTGCCCCTGGCGCCGCTGGAGACGGCCGAGCGCCTGGCGCCCGCCATCGCCAGCGCCCTCGGCTTCAGCTTCAACGGCCCGTCCGCCCCGGCCCAGCAGGTGCTGGATTACCTGCGCGATAAAACCCTGCTGCTCGTCCTGGACAACCTGGAGCATCTGCTCGCCGGAGCGGACTTTCTGGCCGAGGTGCTGGCCTGGGCGCCGGCCGTCAAGCTGCTGGCCACCTCGCGGGAGCGCCTGCGGCTGCGCGGCGAGTGGGTGCTGGATGTGCAGGGCCTGCCGCTGGCCGTGCCCGACGACGCGCCGGGGACGAATGGCGCGGCTGAAGCGCTGTTTCTCCAGGCGGCCCGCCGCGCCCGCCCTGGCTTCCAGCTCACGCCGGCGGATCGGCCGGCCGTGGCCCGCATCTGCCAGATGGTGGACGGCCTGCCGCTGGGCATCGAACTGGCGGCGGCCTGGGCCGGCGGATTGCCCGTGGCCGCCATCGCCGCCGAGATCGCGCGCAACAGCGATTTCCTCAGCCAGTCCCTGCGCGACGGGCCGGAACGCCAGCGCAGCCTGCGCGCCGCCTTCGACTATTCCTGGCGGCTGTTGAGCGAGGCCGAGCAGCGCGCCCTGCGCCGGCTGGCGATCTTCCGCGGCGCTTTCACGCCCGCCGCCGCGGAACGCGTGGCCGGGGCCGGCCCGCTGAGCGTGGCGGCCCTGACCGACAAATCCCTGCTGCGGCCCAGCGGCGCCGAGCGCTACGATCTGCACGATCTGGTGCGTCAGTTCGCGGCCGGCCGGCTGGCCGACCTCCCCGCCGAGTACGCCGCCGCGCGGGAGGCCTTCGGCGCCTTCTACGCCGAACGGCTGGAGGTCTGGGGCGCCGCCCTGCGCGGCCCCGGCCAGCTGGCGGCCCTGGCCGAGATGGAGGCCGAATTTGACGACGTGCGCCAGGCCTGGGACTGGCTGTGCGCGGCGCGCGCGGCCGCGCCCCTGGCCCGGGCGCTGGCCGCGGTCTGGCGTTTCTGTGAGCTGCGCGGCTGGTTCGAGGCGGGCGCGGCCCTGCTGGAGCGGGCCGTCGCCGCGCTGGAGGCGGAGGGAGCCGCGCTCGGCGCGGCGCTGACCTACCAGGCCTGGTTCCTGATGTACCTGGGCCAGCTCGGGCCGGCCCGGCAGAAACTGGCGGCCGGCCGGGCGTTGCTGGAGGCCGGGCCGGATCGCGGCCTGCTGGCCGAGACGCTCTTCGCCCTCGGTTCCGTGCACATGCTGGCCGGCCAGGTGGCGGAAGCCACGCAGCTGATGCAGGCCAGCCTCGACCTGAGCCGAGCGGCGGGGGATGCCGGCCGGCTGGCGCTCAGCCTGGCCGGCCAAGGGACCCTGCACCTGGTGCGCGGCGAGTTGGAGCCCGCCTACGCGTTGTTGAGCGAAGCGACCCGGCACGCCCGCGCGGTGGGCGATCCTTATCAGCTGGCGGCCGGCGTCGGCGCGCTGGGGGCGGCGGCCGGGGCCTTGGGCCGGCCGGCCGAAGCCGAGCGCTTGCTGCTGGAAAGCCTGGAGCTGTACCGGGCAATCAACAACCCGCTGCGCGTCAGCAAGGTCTACGGCCAGCTCGGGCGGTTGGCGCTGAGTCGGGGCGACCTGGCCCAGGCCGAGGTTTGGCTGCGCGAGAGCCTGAATGGGCAGCGTGAGGTGGGCGAACGCTCGGGCCTGGCGGTGGCCCTCAACCAGCTCGGCTGGGCGCTGCTGCCCTCCCGGCCGGCCGAGGCCGGGCCAATCTTCGCCGAGGCCGAACTCCTGGCGGCCCAGGCCGGCGTGGCCTATCCCCGCTTGGATGCCTGGCTGGGCCGGCTGGCCACCGGCCGCGCGTCCGCCGCCGATCTGCCGCTGCTGCTCAAGATCATGGCCGAGCCCGCTTGCCAGGGCGAGGTGCGGGCGCGGGCCCAGGCCTTGCTAGATGAGCGGCAGGCCGGGCTGCCGCCGGAGGCGCTGGCCGCCGCCCAGGCGCAGGCGGCCGGGGCGGACCTGGAGGCGCTGGCGCGGGCGGCCGGCGTGGCGGAAACAAAACCGGCTTGAGTCTCAGACTCAAGCCGGTTGCAGTCACGGCGCCGCCAGCAGCGGCAAGAAGAGCGTGTGGGGCTCGGTCAGCCCGCTGAAGGCCGTGGTCACCGGCCCGTACCGCGCCGGCCGGCCGGCCGTGTCTTCCTCCACCAGCCAGTACCACCACGGCCCCGGCCCCGGCGGTGAGTCGGAGAAGGTGTAGACCGCGCCATCGGGCGCGCCGCCCGGCAAGGCCGCCGGGACCACGCCCACTACTCCAGCCTGCTCGAAGACCGCCGCCGGCGCGCGATAGAGCACGAACCGGAAGGTGTCGCGCTCCAGGGCGGTGGCCCAGCCCAGGATCACGGCGCCGTCCGTCACGCGCTCAACGCGGAAGTACAACAGGGTGACGGCCGTCGGCGGCACCACGGACGCCGAGGCGGCCGAGGCGTTGTTGGCCGGCGTCGGATCGGTGCCGCTCGCCCCGTCGTCGCCGATCAGGGCCGCGTTGTGGATCACGGCCCCGGGCGTCAGGGCCGGGTCCACGGTCAGCGCGAAGCGCACCGCGCCGCTGGCGCCGCCCGCCAGCGTGCCCAGGGCGTGCGTGCAGACCGTGCCGGCCGGGCTGGCGTCGGCGCAGCTCCAGACCGCGGGCGCGCAGGCCGCCGCGTTGAAGAACGTGCCGGCCGGGACCGTCTCCGTGATCACTATCCCCGAACCTCCGATGGCGGCCGCGTTGGTGTAGGCCAGGGTGAAGGTCAGCCCCTCGCCCGGCGCCACCACGGCCTGGTTGACGGTTTTCACCAGCTGCAGATCCAGTTGAATGTCCACAGCATCCGTGTCCACAGCCGAGTTGTCGCCCGGCGTCGGGTCGGCGCCGTTCGTGCCGTCATCAGCCGCGCCGGCGAGGTTGGCGAGGGTGCGCGTTCCGGCCGGCAGGGGCGTATCCACGCGCACGGTCACGGTGCGCGTCACGCTGGCGCCGCCGGCCAAGGTGATGGCCGGCCAGGTCACGACGCCCGCGCTCAAAACGCCGCCGTCGCTGGCGCTCAAGAAGCTGACGGGCGCGGGCAGCGTGTCGGTCATCGTCACGCCGGCGGCGGCGATGTTCCCGGCGTTCGTGAGCGTCAACGTATAGGTCAGCAGCGCGCCGGGGACGGTGCTCGTCAGGCCGTCGGTCTTGGCCAGCTGCAGGTCGGGGGCCACGCCGGCCAGCGGCGTGGTCTCGGCGGCGGTGTTGTCGCCGGGGCTCGGGTCCGGCCCGCTGGCCCCGTCGTCAGCGATGACGGCGGTGTTGGCGATGGGGTTGGCGCCGGCCGGCAGCGGGGCCGGCTGGACGGCTACGGCGAAGGGGAGCGTGCCGCCGGCGCCGGGCAGCAGCGTGCCCAGCGCGGCCGTGCAGAGGGTGCCGGCCGGGCTGCCGTCCGCGCAGCTCCAGACGGCGGGCAGGCTGAGGGTGAGGACAAAGCTCGCGCCGACCGGCACGGTTTCGGTGACGACGACGTTCAAGGCCGGCTGGCGGCCGACGTTGGTGTAGGTGAGCGTGTACGCGATCACGCCGCCGGGCGCGGCCGAGAGGCCGCCGTCGCTCTTGGTCAGTTGCAGGTCGGGCGCGGCCGCCAGGGTGTCGGCGTCCACGGCGGTGTTGTCGCCGGGGCGCGGGTCCGGGCCGTTCAGGCCGTCGTCGCCGACCTCGGCCGTGTTGGTGATGACCTCGGCGCCGGCCGGCAGCGGGTCATCCACGCGGACCGTGACCGTGCGCGTCACGGCCGAGAGGCCCGGCAGGGCGAAGGCCGGCCACGTGATCACGCCGCCGGCCGCCAGGCCGCCGTCGCTGGCCGCCACCAGCCCGACGTGCGCGGGCAGGGTGTCGGTGAGGAGCACGCCGGTGGCGTCGCGCGTGCCGGCGTTGGTGATGCTAAGGGTGTAGGTCAGGATCTGGCCGGGCAGCGCGCTGGCCAGGCCGTCGGTCTTGGCCAGCTGCAGGTCCGGCACCGCGTCCACGGCGTCCACGTCCGTGGCGGTGGTGTCGCCGGGCGTCGGGTCCGCGCCGCCCGTTCCATCGTCGGCGACGACGGCGGTGTTGGTGAGCACGCTCACGCCGGCCGGCACCGGGCTCACCACCTGGACCGTCACCGTCCGAGTCAGGCTGGCGCCGCCGGCCAGGCTGACGGCCGGCCAGGTTACGCGGCCGGCCGCGGCGGTTCCGCCGTCGCTGGCGGCCACGAAGCTGACGCTGGCGGGCAGGGTGTCCGTGAGCAGCACGCCGGCCGCGTCCTGGCCGCCGGCGTTGGTGACGACCAGGGTGTAGGTGAGCGTGTCGCCGGCGGCGGCCACGGTCCGGCCATCGTCTTTGCCCAAGCTCAAGTCAGGCGCGGCGCTCAGGGGCGTTGTATCGCTGCCGGTGTTGTCGCCGGGGCGCGGGTCCGGGCCGTTGGCGCCGTCGTCGGCGATGACGGCGGTGTTGGCGAGTTGTTCCAGGCCGGCCGGCAGCGGGGCCGCGGCCTGGACCGTGAAGGTGACGGCGCCGCCCGCGCCGCTGGGCAGCGCGCCCACGGTCAAGACGCAGACGCTGCCGGAAGCATTGTCCGGGGCGCAGGCCCAGCCGGGCGCGCTGAGGGCTGGCTGGAAGGACGCGCCGGCCGGCACTACATCGGTGATCGTCACGCCCTGCGCGTCCTGGTCGCCGGCGTTGGTGTAGGCCAGGGTGTAGGTCACCAGGCCGCCGGGCGCGGCCGAGAGGCCGCCGTCGCTCTTGCTGATCTGCAGGTCGGGCGCGGCGTTGAGGGGCGTCGTGTCAGAAGATTGATTGTCGTCCGGCGTCGGGTCAGGGCCGTTGCCGCCGTCATCGCCGATGCTGGCGGTGTTGACGGTCTGGGTGAGGCCGGCCGCCAGCGGCTGCACCACGCGCACGACGAAGCTGATGACGCCGGTTCCGCCGCCGCCGGCCAGCGCGCCGACCGGGAACGTGCAGGCGCTGCCGGCGTTGTCATCCGGCGCGCAAGCCCAGCCGGCGGTGCTCAGCGCGGGCTGGAAGGCCGTGTGAGCGGGCACCGCGTCCGTGATCGTCACGCCGGCCGCACCCTGGTCACCGGTGTTGGTGTAGGCCAGGGTGTAGGTGATCAGGCCGCCGGGCGCGGCCGAGAGGCCGCCGTCGCTCTTGCTGATCCGCAGGTCGGGCGCGGCTGAAAGCGTGTCCGTGTCGGTGGCGGTGTTGTCGCCGGGCGTGGGCTCAGGGCCGTTGGCGCCGTCGTCGGCGGCCACGGCCGTGTTGACGAGCGTGGTCACGCCGGCCGGCGCGGGCGCGCTCACGCGGGCGGTCACGGTGCGGGTCAGGCTGGCGCCGCCGGCCAGGCTGACGGCCGGCCAGGTGATGACGCCGCCGGCCGCCAGGCCGCCGTCGCTGGCGGCGACGAAGACGGTGTGGGCGGGCAGGGTGTCTGTGATCAGCACGCCGGCCGCATCCTGGCCGCCCGCGTTGGTGATGGTCAGCGTGTAGGTGAGCGTCTGGCCGGGCACGGCCACGGTCACGCCGTCGCTCTTGCTGATCTGCAGGTCAGGCGCGGCGTTGAGCGGCGTCGAGTCGGAGGCGCTGTTGTCCTCGGGCGTGGGCTCGGGGCCGCTGGCGCCATCGTCGGCGGCCTCCGCCAGGTTGAGCGTGCTCGTGACCCCGGCCGGCAGCGGTTCCACCACGCGCACGGTCACGGTCCGCGTCAGGCTGAGGCCGGCCGTCAGGGTTACAGCCGGCCAGACCACCAGGCCGCCGGCCTCCAGGCCGTCATCGGTGGCGGTGATGAAGGTCGTGTAGGCCGGCACCAGGTCGGTGATGACGACGCTCGCGGCGGGCAGGTTGCCGGCGTTGGTCAGGGTCAGGGTGTAGGTGATCAGGCCGCCGGGTGTGCCGGCGCCGCCGCCGTCGGTCTTGGCCAGGCGCAGGTCCACGCCGGAGACCGTCACGGCCTGGCTCGCGCCCTGCCGGTAATCGTCCACGCCGCCGCGCCCGGTGCGCTCGCCGGCGTCTGGGCCGGGCAGAGACGTCCACTCGGCCTGGACGGCGTTGGTGAGCACGGTCCCCACCGTGTGCGTGGGCGGCTGCGGCGCGGCCACCACCGCCTGATACGTGATTACGGTGCCAGCGCCCAGGGCCAGCGCTGGCACTGAGAAGACCAGCGTGGGCGGAGCCTCGCTGACGGCGCCGGCCGGCGCGACGAGCGCCGAGCCGGGGACGTAGCTCAGGCCGGCCGGGAGCGTATCGGTGATGACCACGTCCAGGGCGTCGGCGGTGCTGGTCGGCGCGTGCGTGATCGTCAGGGTGTAGACCACGGTCTGCCCGAAGAGCGGCGTCGGATCATCGGCCGTCTTCGCCAGCGCCAGGGCCGGCTCCACCAGCGAGGCGGTGACGGTGTTGGCCGTCGCGCTGACGGCGGCCACGCGCAGGCTGGCGCCGTTGACGAGCGCGGTCCCGGCCTGGTTGCCGGCCGTGTCCAGCACGCGCGCGGCCAGAGTCAGGCGCAGGGTGTTGTTGCCGGGATCGCCGTCGGCGGTCACCGTCACCGGGCTGTTGAAGGTGAAGACCACGTCGGCGCCATCGCCGCCGGGGGCGGCCAGCGCCGGGTCGGCGGCGTCCACGCTGCCCGCGAAGCCGGCGGTATCCAGGGCCGCCGAGCCGGGGACGTAGGCCAGGCCGGCCGGCAGCAGGTCCGTGATCACCAGGCCGGGCGCCAGGCCTTCCGGCAGGGTGACGGCCAGCGTGTAGGTGAGCACCTCACCGATGACGACGTTCGCGCCGGCGGTGTGCGCGGCCGAGGTGCCGGCCAGGTGCTTGCTGAAGTTGGCGCCGCCGATGCCCAGGCCGGCGCTGGATTGGACTTCGTAGTCGTTCAGGCCGCCGCCGTTGAGCAGGCCATTCCCGCTCCCGCGCTCGAACGGCTCGGGGCCGGGCAGCGTGGTCCAGGTGACCACGGCGGTGTTGGTGACGAGCAGGCCGGGGCTGACGCTGCCGGCCAGTTCGGCTTGGAAGGTGAGCGTGACCACGGCGCCTTGCGGCAGATCGAAGGCGCCGTCGGCGGCGGCGGGCACGCGCAGCAGCGCGCCGGCGGCCTCAGCCGAGGGCGGTGTGAGGCCGCCGGCGGCCACGCCCAGGATGACGGGGTTGACCAGCGCGGCGGGCACCACGTCCGTCAAGACGACGTCGTAGGCCGGCGCGCGGCTCGCGGCCGCATGCGCCAGAACCACCTGGTAGGTGACCACCTTGCCGGCCTCAACCGGCGTGGGCGCAATCAGCACCGTCTTAGCCAGGCTCAGCACCGGCTCGACCACCGTGATCCCGGCCCCGGTCGGGTCGCTGAGGGCGGTCGGCCGGCCGGTGTTGGGGTTGGTGTAGCGCAGGGCGGCCGTGTTGGTGAGCGCGGTCCCGTTCTGATTGGACAACGTATTGCTGACCCGCGCCGTCACCAACAGGGCGAAGCGGTTATTGGCGGGATCGTCGTCGGCGGTGGTGGTGATGGCCCCGAAGCTGAAGGTCACGGCCGAGCCGCTGCCGCCGAGGGCCGGCGCGCTGGTGACCGCGCCGTTGTAATCGGCGGCCAAGGTGCCCCCGCTCTGGGCGGCGCCGGTAACCACCTGGGCGCTCACGAAGCCCATCGCCGCCGGCAGGGTATCGGTGACCACGACGTTGTTCGCGGCGCCTTCCGGTACTGTGATCAGAAGCGTGTACGTGACGGGTTGGCCGATGGTGTAACTGACCGGGGCCACGGCCAGCTTATCGAAGGCCGGCGCCGCGGTGGTGAAGACCGCGTTCGAACGCAGTTCGTAGTCGTTGGCCACGGAGTTGCTGTTGTAGAGCGTCGCGCCGCCGCGCCGTTCGTCGGCGTTGGCGCCCGGCTGGCTGGTCCAGACGGCGGCGGCGGTGTTGGTAACCACCTGGCCGGGGGCGACCGTATCCACGAGCCGCGCCGCGAAGCTCACGTTGACCCCTTCGCCGGGCGGGAGGGCCGCCACGGTCAGGGTAAGGGCGGCCGGGGCGGCGTCCGTGGCCACGCCGGAGGCGCCGGCGCTGGCCGTGAAACTGACCGAGCCGGGCACGAGCGCCAGGGCGGCCGGCAGGACGTCGGTGAGTACCACGTCGTGGGCGGCCACGTTGTTGACGCCCGTGGTATTGGAGACGTAGACCGAGTAGGTCACCACCCCGCCGGCGTCGGCCGGGCTGGCCGCGGCGGCGATGGCCTTCGAGAGCGTCAGCACCGGCTCGGCGATGGTCAAGCCGTCTGAGCCGGTGAGCGCGGGCTGGGCGACGCCGGCCGCGTTGCTGTGACGCAGGCCGGCGGTGTTGGTGCGGGCCGTGCCGATCTGGTTGCCGGCCACATTGACGACCACGGCCGTGAACGTGAGGTAGGCCGGGCTGGCCGTCACCTCGGCGTCGCCGAAGGTCCACGTCAGCGTCGTGGGCGCGCTGCCGTCGTTGGGGCCGCTGATGGCGAAGGCCGGCGTCGTGGCGATCCCGGCCACGGCCTGCGTGCCGACGGTATAGCGCAGCCCGGCCGGCAGGGTGTCGGTGACCACCAGGCTGCGGAGCGTGCCGAGCGGGCTGGTGATCGCAAGCGTGTACAGCACCACATCGCCGAGCGTGGCCCGCGTCACGCCGCCGTCGGTCTTGGCGAAGCTTACGCCGGCCACGCTGAAGACGGCGCTGGCCGTGTCCTGCGCGCCGTCCATGGCGTGCGGGATCGTGTCCGTGTAGACGCGCTCACCGGCGGCGCCGCCGTCCAGCGTGGACCAATCCGCGTCCACGGTATTGGTATGGGTCCCGTTGACGTACAGGCCGGCCGTGGCCGTGACCGTGTACGTGCACACCAACGTGCCGCCCGGCGCGAGGTCCCAGCTGCCCAACGGGTCGCCGTCCAGGAAGGCGGTGCTGGCCGTGCTGGTGAGGGTGCCGGCCGGTACGCATACGCCGGCCGCGAAGGCCGTGCCCTGCGCCAGGGTGTCGGTCAGGACTGTGTCGTAGGCGGGGCTGGTGCCGGTGTTGGTGACCGTCACCACATAGGTCAGCACATCGCCGGCCTGCACGCCGGCCGTGGGCGTGACCGTCTTGGCCGTCGCCAGGCGCGGCTCGATCAGGTCCACGTCGGCGGTGTCGCTGAAGCGGTAGGGCAGGCCGGCGTCGGTATAGGTGAAGGTGATGACGTTCGTGCGGCGTACGCCGGCCGTGTTGGTCAGCAGGTCCTGGACCGTGGTCGTGATGACGGCATCAATCTGCACCGAGCCGGTCAGCGCGCCGAGCGTCCAGACCAGCTGGCTGCCGGACAGCGTGGGCGTGTCCGTGACCAGCGTGGTCAGGCCGGTCTCGGAAGTGGCGGTGAGGACGGCGCCGGCGTAGGCCAGGCCGGCCGGCAGGGAGTCGGTCAGGATGAGGTCCTGATAGAGCGCGGCTTCGGCCGGCAGGGAGGTGGTGAAGGTGAAGACCGCGGCCTCGCCGATGGTGCGCGTTTGCAGGCTGGGGCCTTTGTCGAAGCCGCCCACCAGGCTGGTGAAGCCGGAGGCGCTCGTCGAGCCATAGCTGCAGCCGGAGGCGCAATCGCCGGCGGCGGTGAGCGCGTTGGCGTGCGCGCCGGCCGCCAGGACCGTGCCCGTGACCACGGCCGACCAGCTCTGGCCGGCGGCCAGGGTGATGGCCGGGCTCCAGACGATCACGTTGCCGGCGACGCCAGGCGTGGTGCTGCCGCTCGGATACACGCCGGCGGTCGCCCCGCCGAGCGTGAAGCCGGCGCCCAGCACGTCGGTGATGACGATGTTGGGGGCCAGGCCGTTGCCGGTGTTGGTGACCGCCAGGGTCCAGGTGACCACCTGGCCGGCGTCGGCGGTCTGGCTGCGCGGCGTCACGGTCGCGGCCAGGACGGGGTTGGTCACGGCCACGCTGGTGGAGGCCGTGGCCGTGTACGGCGGCGTGGCCACGCAGGCGGCCTCATCGTCGTACTGCAGGTCTACGCGGTTGGGGCCGCCGGTGGGCGCGGCGCAGGCCCCGGTGGTGCCGGAGTTGACGCGGAAAGCCAGGGTGGTCAGGCCGGCAGGCAAGCCGGCCCAGGTCCAGGCTGGCGCGGCCGCGCCCGGCGCCGGGCCGGTATCCGGCGCGGTGCTGGCCGAGACCAGTTCCTGGAAGAAGTAGCCGGCCGGCAGGGTGTCGGTGAGGATCACGCCGGAAGCCGGCGGGCCATCGTTGTTCAAGGTGAGGGTGATGACGCCCCCGCAGCGGCTGAGGCTGGCCGGCGAGAACTCGGTCTGCACGCTGGGCGCGGCGAAGACCGGCCGCGTCCGCAGGGAGGCCTGGGCCGTGGCCTGCTGGCGGCAGCCGTCGTCGCAGCCCCAGCGGGCCAGCACGGCATTCACGGTGTCGGCGACGGAGCAGGCCGCACTGGATAGGGTGCCCGTGATCAGGGCCGTCCAGGTGGTCTGGGTGAGGGTGCCCACGCTCCAGGTGATGACCGAGCCGGAGCGGCCGGCCGGCGGCGGCTCGATGGCCAGTGAGCTGAGGTCGAGGTTAGGCGGCAGGGTATCGGTGACCACCAGGTTGAAGGCCGGGGTCTCGCTGACGTTGGTGACCGTGAATACCCATTGCACCTGCTGGCCGGAGGCGGCGTTGACGCGCGTGGTCCACGGGCCGCCGGTGGTCAGGTTGCGCCCGTACTTCTGCACGCTCACCACGGCCGGCACGGCGGTGGTGGCGTAATCGCTGGCGGAGGCCACGGCCGTGCGGCATGTGTCGCGGTAGCTGGTCTGGATGGTGATGAAGCCGCCCGCAAAGGTACAGGAGGCGCGCACCGCGAAGCGCACCCACAGGGTCTGGGCCGGATACAGGCGCGCCAGCGCCGGCAGTTCGGCCGAGGTCCAGACGATGGCGCCGCCGGCCGTCACCGGGTCGCCGGCCGGGGCCCAGCCGGCGCCAGGCGGAGTCGTCCCTGTGCCCAGCGCCACCTCGGCCGTGCCGGGCAGATACGTCATGCCGGCCGGCAGGGTCTCGGTGATGGCGGCGTCGTAGACGCTCAGCAGGCCGGCGTTGCGGACCGTGGCCGTGATGGTGCGGGTCAGGCAGTTGCCGATGCTGGAAACGGTGTTGTTGGTGTTCACCAGCACGGTGGGCGGCAGGACCACCTGTGAGAAGAGCGGGGTGTTGACTGAGCAGACCGCGCCCTGGCAGCCCTGTTCGCCGGCGAAGGTGTTGGTGAGGCCGGTGCAGCCCACCACTTCACCCAGGAAGGTGATGGTGGCCTTCTCGCCGGGCAGGAGCGTCAGGTTGGTCCAGGTGACGGCATGGGTGGAGGTGAGCGGCGGGCTGGCGCCCAGGACCGAGCCCTGCGTGGAGGTGAGGCTGGCGCTCACGTAGCGCAGGCCGGACCCGAGCGTATCGGTGAGGGTCACGCCGTAGGCGGTGCCGGAGCCGGAGTTGATGGCCGTCAGCGTCCAGGTGACGAGGTCGCTGGTGGCGTAGATGACCTCCGGGAACTTGTACAGGATCAGGCGGGGGCTGAGGACGGTGGGCGTGGCCAGCGCCCCGCCCACGCTGCAGGTGCGGTCGTAGGCGGCGTCGTTCCGGCAGCGGTCGTCGTAGCGCAGGCTGGCCGAGAGCGGCGCGGCGCTGCTGGTGCAGCGCAGCTGGACGCGCAGATCGATGGTGCTGGTGGTGGCGGCGGTGAAGCCGTCGCCAAAGAAGAAGTGATAGCCCTGGGCGTCCTGGGTGGTTGACACCGGGGCCACGCCGGTTGTGCCGAGCACGTCCAAGATGGCGTAGGTGTCGGTAAGCACGTCCAGCACGGCGTCGTAGGCCGGCGCGCTGGACGTGCGCGCCAGGTCCAGGGAGACCGTGTACACGCCGCACGAGCTGACGATGGGCGGGGCGCCGCGAATCGTCAGGGCCATCTGCGGCGCCTGCGAGCTGACGTAGACGCCCTCCTGCAGGACGCCGGCCGCCCCGCACGGGCCGGCGCTGGCCACCCCGGTGTCGAAGTAAGTCCAGTCGTACCAGGTGGCGCCGCTGCAGGCGGAGGCCGAGCCGGCCGTGGTCTCCAGTTGGTAGACCACCTCCAGGGTCGCGCCGGGCACCGGCACCCCGCCAGGGTCGGCGAAGGTGACCACCAGCCGGCCGCCGCTTTCCACGGAGGCGGCCGTCAGGGTATAGGTCTCGGTGCCGCTGAAGACGCGCGCCAGGAGCGTGCCAGGCACGAAGGTCTGGGCGTTGGCCAGGGTCTCGGTCAGGCGCATGCTGGCCCAGCTGCCGGCGGGGAAGGCGCCGGCGAAGGTATAGGTGTTGGTGTAGGTGTAGGTCGAGCAGGTCTCGTCCGAGCTGGGCGTCACCACCTTGTCGCCGGCCACCAGCAGGTTGCACTGGACCTCGGTGCTGTCGCTGTCGGAGGCGGCGCGGGCGCAGTTCTGGCAGTCGGTGGCGCGGGCGTGGACGCTGGTGGCAACCGGCAGACCGCAGTACGTGCAGGCGGAGCTGCTGGCGGCCGAGGGCGAGGCCAGCACCGGGTTAAAGACTGTGACGGCATTGCCGGCCACGCCGGTCCAGACCAGGTAGGTGAGCACGCCCGTGCTGGTGAGCACGCCGCCGGCCGGGTCAAGCACGGTCCAGCCGTCCGGGATGGTCTGGGTGACCGCCACGGTGCCGGCGATGTTGGCGGCGTTGACGATCACGGGCGTGGTGACTACATCGCCGAGCTGGATCTCGCCCGGCAGATCCACGCTCACGGTCAGGTTGGGCGCGGCGCCGGAGCGGGCCCAGGTGCCGGATTTGACCGGGAAGCTGAAGAGCTTGCCGCAGTCGTCGTAGTACGCGGGCTGATAAATCAGGTTGCCGCTGGCGCCGGCCGCGCAGGCGTTGGGGAAGGCGATGGAATAGGTGAGCGTGTACACGCCGCCGGGCGGGATAGGATCGCTGAGCACGAAGCCGCGCAGGGCCGGCGAGTAGACGGCGCCGGCCGAGAGGCCGCCGACCGTGAAGGCGTTCAGGTCCACGCCGATGAAGACGCGGTTGGCGTTGCCCAGCCCGGTGTTGGCGATGGGCATGGCCACCGCGCCGGTATTGGAGCAGTAATCGATGTTGATGGGCGGCGGCGTGAACGCCAGGGCCGGGTTGTTGACTTTGAGGTCCACGCTGGCGCGCGCCGTCTGGCGCTGGCAGACGTCGCAGCCCCAGATGGCCTCGACGTTGTTGTCCAGGAGGGCGCAGGCCGTAACGCGCGCGGCCACCGTGAATGACACCTCTTGGCCGGCCGCCAGGCTGGCATAGGTGGCGGTCAGAGGTCCGCTTACCCAGGTGAGGCCGGCGCCGAGCGTGTCCGTGACCGCGACGTTGTAGACCGTGCCGTAGCCGGTGTTGTCCACGTAGACGGTCCAGGTGACCACATCGCCGGCCTGGGCCTGGATGACGGCCGGCTCCTTGCGCAAAGTGATGGCGCCGGGGTTGACCACGAAGCTGGACAGGCGGACGAGGTCGGCGGCGCCGTCCTGGGCCAGGGTGACGATGTTCTGGCCGGAGACCGCCGAGCAGCTGGACTGATAGACGGCCTCGCGGGTGAGCACGGCGCCGGGCGCCAGAGCCCCGAGCGCAAAGACCTGCTGGGCCGGCGTGAAGCCGGCCGGCATGGTGTTGGTGAGCACCAGGCCGGTCACGTCCGTGAGGGCGCCGGAGTTGGTGAGCACCAGGGTGTAGGTGACGGTCTCGCAGTTGTTGATTTCGGCCGGGCCAAGCACGGCCAGGCTCCCGGCCGGGACGCCGGGCAGGACGGTCACGGGCTCCACCTGAACCACGGTCGGGCCGCCGTCCTGGCTGAGCTCCAGCAGCAGTTGGCCGGAGACGGCCAGGTTGTCGGCGGTGAAGACGGCGTAGCGCGTGAAGACCTCGTCCGCGGCCAGCGCGCCGATGGTGAAGGTCTGGAAGGCGGGCGTGAAGCCGGCCGGCGGCGTGGCCGTCATGATCACGCCCGTGGTCGGCGAGGCATCGTTCTCGCCGACGATGGTGTAGGTGACGGTCTCGCCGTGGCGGATGGTGAGCGGGCCGTCGATGAAGAGCGCGTCTGTGTAAACGGTGTTGAGGAGCAGTTCAGCCGCGGGCGCGGCGGCCGGGGCGGTGGCGTTAGGCGGCGCGAACCAGGCCGGCAGGATAGCCAGCGGGGCCGCCGGTGCCGGCGCTTCGGCGGGCGCCCAGGAAGCCGCCGGGGCCGTCAAGCCGGGCAGGGCGGCCGCCGGCTCGGCCGGGGCCGGCGCGGCGGCTTGAACTTCAGCGCCGAGGGCGGGCGCAGCCGGGGGCGCAAACCAGCCGGGCAGGGCCGCCCGGGCGGGCGCGGAGTCCAGCGGCTTCGGGTCGGCGCGCGGGGCCTCCGCCGCCGCCGCCGTGAACCAGGCCGGCAGCGCCGCGGATGTGAGCGGCGCGGATTTGGCCGCCGACTGCGGCTGCGGCGCCGGCCGGCGGGCCGGCAGCGGCTCTGGCGCGATCAAGTTGATGTTCAGCAGACCGGCCAACGCGAGGTTGACCCAGACACGCTGCAGGCGCATGCTTTTACCCCATAGCGGCGGCCGGCGCGCGGACTGCGCTGGCGGCCGGTTTCAACGAAAAAGCCCTCACCCGCCGGCGTCAGGGCAGGTGGCGCAACACTTCGGCCGCGCTCGGCCGGTCATTGGCGTCGCGCCCGACGTAGGTCCAGACGATCTCGCCGGCGGAGTTGATGACGAAGACGGACGGCGTGGCCACGCCATCGCCGAGCAGATTGAAAACGCCGTAGGCCTCGGCCACGGCGTGGTCGGCGTCGGCCAGCACCGGGAAGCCGGCCTGGAGGCCCTGCGCCATCAGCGCGGCCCGGCCGACGTCCTGCACGGCGACAGCCAGAATTTCGGCGTTGCGTTCCTGAAACTGGTTGTAGACGGATTGCAGCTCACCGAGCTGGTTGAGGCAGGCCCCTCAGGTCTGCCCGCGATAAAAGACCAGCACCACGCTCTCTTTGTCGCGGTAATCGGCCAGGCTGACCAGCGCCCCGCTCTCGCGCGGCAGGCTGAAGTCCGCGGCCAAGGGCGCCGGCGCGGGTGTCTCGGGGCCAGCGGCGCTGGTAGGCGCCGAGGGCAGCAGCGGCGTCAGATAGTCGGCGAACAGCGCTGTGGTGAGCGGGCCGACGTGCCGGGCGCGCACCACGCCGTCCGCGTCCACGAACACCGTGGTGGGGATGCCCACCACGCGGTACTCGTTTGCCACCGCGCCGTCGGCGTCCAACAGGAGCGGGAAGCCCAGGCCGAACTCGGCGGCGTAGGCGGTCACCGCCGCGGCGTCCTCGCGCAGGTCCACGGCCAGCACGGCCGCCCCGCGCGCTTCGTATTCCAGGAAGGCAGCCTGCAGGGCCGGCAGCTCCTGCCGGCAGGCCGGGCACCACGTGGCCCAGAAATTGACGGCCACCGGCCGGCCGCGCAGGTCGCTCAGCCGGACCTTCTCGCCGGAGGTCGTGGTCAGCTCAAAATCCGGCGCGCGCTGGCCCTCGAAGGGGCCGGCCGGCAACGCGGCGAGATCAGATGCGGCCAGGGCCGGCACGGTGGCCGCCGCCTGGGTAGGCGCAGGCGCCGCCGCCTCCGGAGTGGGCCGGCCGGAGACGGAGGCCAGGTCGGCCAGCACGCTGATGTGGGCCTGGGCGCGCCGCTCCGCCAGCCACGCGGCGGCGTCCTGGCTGGCCGTGATCTGTTGCAGGTAGGCTTCCACGCGCAGCAGCTGGCTGACCTCGGCCAGCAGATCGGCGCGGGCCAGGCCGGCGCCGGCCAGCGCCTGCGCCACGGCGGCCGCGTCGGCGCCCCAGCTCTGCTGCAGGGCCGCCAGCCGCGCCTCGGCCTCCGCCGCGCCGGCCGAAGTCTGGAAGCCGGCCGCCGTGGCGGCTTGCAGAACCAACTGCTCGTTGATCAACCGCTCCAGCGTGGCCTCGGCCGCCGGCGGGGGTTGGCCGGCCAGGGTGCTCATCACCTGATCGAGGGCGGCCGTGCGCTGCCAATCCGCCACGGAGATCGCCTGGCCCTCGACGAGGGCGGCGGCGCCGGCGGTGGACGCGGTGGGCGGCGGGGCGGATGGGGCGGAGCCGCGCCCCAGCAGGGCCAGCCACAGCCCGAGGCCAGCCAGGCCCACCAGGCCGGCGCCCACCAGCAAACTGATCCGCTGTCCTGACGACATAGCAGCTCCGGCGCGTGCCCGCACCCCGGCGGGAAGTCGTTGACTGCCTTAGGATATGTGAACGAAGACAGGCCGGCCGGGCAAACGCGCTGTTATCAGTCTAGGCGCAGGCCGCGTAAATTAAGTTTGAATTTGTGGGAGTCGGCGTGAGGGGGGCATAAAGAAAAAGGGCGCCGCCGCGCCCTAAGGGGGGATGTTTTGTCGAAAAGGCGCCGCTGGGCGGCCTACGGGCAGAGCGCCTGGGCCGCGCTGCGCATGTCGGGCACTTCCAGATCCGGGCGCGCCTCAGCCGGCGGCGTGGCGCCGAAGCCGGCCCGGCCGCGCCGGCGGTTGACCCAGACCGTGTCCAGCCCGATCTGCTTGGCCGGCACGTGGTCGTGGAAGAGGCTCTGGGCCACGTGCAGGAGGCGTTCCTTGGGCCGGCCCAGGCGGCGCAGCGCCTCGTGGAAGTGGGCCAGGCCGGGCTTGTAGCTCTGCACCTGCTGGGCCGTGATGATGTAGTCGAAGGTCACGCCCAGCCGGCGGTTGGAGAGCGCGAACAGGTCGTCGTCGATGTTGGACAGGATGGCCAGCTGGAAGTGGCGCTGGAGGTCGGCCAGGGCCGCGGCCGAGTCCGGAAAGGCCGGCCATGCCTCGACCGAGCCCGCGAACTCCGCCCGCTCGGCCGCGCTGGGCGTGAAGCCAAAGCGCGCCCCGAAGCCGTCCAGGCTGACGGCCAGGATGGTGCGATAAGTCTGGTACGGCCCGCGTTCGGCCGTTGCTTCGAACTCGGCGTACGTCTCCAAGAGGCGCTCATCGTCCAGCGTCACGCCGTGCCGGCGCAGGATGGGTTGCAGGCCGGCCAGGATGCCGGCCTCCCAATCGATGAGCGTGCCGTCGCAGTCAAAGGTCAAGACGTCTTTCTGGCGCGGGTCGAACATCGGGCGGCCTTTCACTGATCCTTACGGCGGCGGTTGGCGGCGGCGAAGCCGGCCCCCAGCGCCACCCCCAGCGCCACACCGACGGCGATGTTGTCCAAGGCCACGCCCAGGGCCAGGCCCAGGGCCAAGCCCAGCGCCATCCCAAGGCCGGCGCGGCGGTTGAGCTGCGGGGTGGACGGTTTGTTTGAGTCGGTCATGGGGGTGATCTCCAAGCTTGAGGCCGGCCAGCGTCTTTACAATTATAGATTGCCTATAGATTGCCGACGCTTTGGTGGCGAGATGATACCGCCTCCGCCGGGCCAGCCCATGACCCGCAGCCCCCAAAACCCCGCCCCCCGGCTGACGGGCGGCCGTTCAGGGGGCGGGGCGCTCGCACACGAACCAGACGTGGCAGGATTTGTGCAGCCGGCCCGGCTCGAAGCCGGCCAGGCGTGTCTGCACCACGTTCAGGCCGGCCGCGGCCAGCCAGTTCTGCCACTCGCCCACGGTCTTGAACGCGAAGGGCATGTGCATCTCGGGCAGGCCCTGGGCCACGGCGTTGGCGTAGTAATCGATCAGCACCAGAGCCTGGAACTGCGCTTCGGCGGGCAGGGCCAGGAATGTCCGCAGGAGCGGCTGCTGTGCCTGGAGGCCGGCCAGGTCAGCCGGCACGCCGTATGTGTCTTCCTTGATCACCAGCCGGCGCGCGACGCGGGCCAGCCGCCGGACGACGGCCTCCAGCTCGGCCGGCGCGATGTGGTGCAGCACCGCCTGGATGAGCGCCGTGTCCACGCTGTCATCCGGGTAGCCGATGTCGGTGGGCGTGGCCATCTGGACGAAGGGCAGGGCGCGGGCCTCCGGGTAGCGGTAGTCCAGCACGTCCGTGGTGTAAACGGCATAGCCGCCGCGCGCCAGGCGGGCCGCCAGGTAACCGGAACCGCAGCCGTAATCCAGCACGCGCCGGCCGGCGATGAGCGCCGGCAATTGCTGGAAATCGGTCTCCGGCTTGAGCACGGTCTTGTAGCGCTGATACTGGGCGTTGAACCAGAACGCGCCATCCGCCTTGTGGAAGCTGTCGCGCAGGAGGGCTTGGGTGACCTGGGTTAAGCCGGCCGGGTCCGGTGCCGGCTGCTGGCTGGCCGCCAGGCGGTCGAAGGCCTCCTCCACCAGCGCGTGGGCGGCGGGAAGATGGTCCGTGAAGAATTCCTGATAGCCGGCGTGGACGGCCGCCCGCACAAAGCCGGCGACGGCCGGGCTGCGCAGGGCGTGACAGACGGCCAGCTTGGCCTGGTCAGCAGACATCGGGTAATCCTTTCCAAAGTAGGCCGGACACATTATCGTAACCCCTGGCCGCGGCGGGCGCAACCGGCTGAAAATCTGACGCGGAATTAATGTCCGCTTTGGGCTGCGCTTGGGCGTGGGCGGCTTTCTTCCGGTAAGATGAGGCGTGGCCTGGCCGGCCTGGCCTGGCTCTTTTGATTGGACCAAGCCCCATGCCGCAGCCCGCTTCCTCCCGCCGGCCGGCGAAGTCCGCGCCCCGCCCGCGCGCCCGCGCCACGCCGGCCGCCGCCCTCCACGCTGTGTTTGAACTCTCCGAGGCCGCCCTGCTGCTGCTCGATGCGGCCGGCTGCCTCACGCGCGCCAATGCGCCGGCCGCGGCGCTGCTGGGCCAGCCGGCGGCGGCCCTGGCCGGGGCGCGCCTGGCTGACCTCCTGCCCGCCGAGGCCGGTGAGCCCCTGCTGTCCGCCGTGGCCGCCGCGGAGCCGCAGCGCGCCCGGCGCTGCACACTGCGCCCGGCCGGCGGCCCGCCCGCGGACTTCTGGCTCGACGTGACGCCGCTGCCGGCCGGCTGCCTGCTCCGCCTCCGCCCGGCCGCCTCGCCCGCCGCGGACCAGCCCTTCGCCGACCTGTTCCACCGGGCGCCTGACGCCCTGGGCATCAGCCATTGGGACAGCGGCCAGTACCTGCTGATCAACGACGCCTTTACCACGCTGACCGGCTATCCCGCCGCGGACGTGCTCGGCCGGACCCTGCTGGAACTGGGCCTGTGGGTCAACCCGGCTGAGCGCGACGTGCTGCGCGAGCGCGTGCGCGCCGGCGGCGAAGTCAACAACGTGGAGGTGCAGCTGCGGCGCCGCGATGGCCAGGTCTTCGCGGCCCTGATCTCGGCCCGGCTCCTGGAGTATGCCGGCGCAACATGCATTCTGTTGGCGGCGCGCGACATCTCCGAGCGCTACCAGATGGAGGCGGCCCTGCGCGCCTCTGAAGAGCGCTACCGCCTGGTCTCTGAATTGGCTTCCGATTTCGCCTTCAGTTTCAGCGTTGGACCGGACGGCCAGCCGCGGCTGGAGTGGATCACCGACGCCTGGACGCGGGCCACCGGCTACAGCCGGGAAGCCGCCGCGCGGTCGGCCACCTGGCGGCAGGTCATTCATCCGGACGACTATCCGGCCGTAGAACGGGCGCTGGCCGAGGTCTTGGCCGGCCAATCCCGGGAGATCGAAGCCCGTGTGGTGCGCGCTGACGGCGCCCTGCGGCGGCAGTTGATCCGCGGCCACCCGCGCCGGGACTCCGTCGGCCGGGTAGTGGGTTTGTATGGCGCCGCGCAGGACATCACCGCCCATTTGCAGGCGGAGGCCGGCCGGCGCGAGACGGAGACGCGCCAGCGCGCGCTGCTGAATGCCATGCCGGACGATATGTTCCGCTTCACGCTGGATGGCACTTTCCTGGACTTCCACTCCAACAACCTGGCCAGCCTGGCTATGGCGCCGGATAGCATCCGCGGCGCGCGCCTGGATCAATCCCCCTTGCCGCCGGAGTTCGCGGCCCGGGTCTTGGCGGCCGCCCGCCAGGCCGTGCGCACCGGCCAGCTCCAGACCCTGGAGTACAGCCTGGCGCTGCCGGCTGGGCCGCGCTGGTTTGAGGCCCGGCTGGCCGCCAGCGGCCCGGACGAGGCCGTGGCCGTCGTCCGCGACGTCACCGCGCGCCGCCAGGCCGACGAGGCCCTGCGCGCCTCCGAGGAGCGCTACCGGCTGATCTCGGAGCTGATGTCCGATTTTGCGTTCGCCTACGACTTCAACCCGGATGGATCGGCGCGCCTGGCCTGGATCACGGCCGAGGCCTTTACCCGCCTCACCGGCCAACCCGCCGACCGCGCGGCGGATCTGTACAACTTCCTCGGCTCCAGCGCCGTCCTGCCGGAGGACGTGCCGCTGGTCGCGGCCGCGGTGCAGCGGGCACGCGCGGGTGAAGCCGTCGAAACGGAATGGCGGATGTATACGGAGGCCGGCGAACTGCGCTGGCTGCGGACGGCGGCCCGTCCGCGGCTTGACTCCGCCGGCCGGGTAGCCGGGATCTTCGGCGCCATCCACGACATCACGGCCGCCAAACAGGCCGAGCAAGCCCGGCGTGAGAGCGAGGCGCTCGGCCGGTCGATCCTGGACGTGCTGAGCGAAGGCGTGGTGGTGCAGGACCAGGCCGGCGCCATCATTTTCTCCAATGCCAGCGCCGAGCAGATCCTGGGCCTGACCACTGATCAGATGGCCGGGCGCTCCTCACTCGACCCGCGCTGGCGGTCCATATACCCGGATGGCACGCCCCTGCCCGGCATAGACCACCCCGCCATGGTTGCCCTGCGCACCGGCGAGCCGCAGACCGACGTCATCATGGGTGTCCATCGCCCGGACGGCACACTGGTCTGGATCTCGATCAACAGCCGGCCCGTGGACGCCGCTCACACCCAGGTGGCCACCTCCTTCACCGACATCACCCGCCGGCGGCAGACCGAGACCGCGCTGCAGGCTGAGCTGGCGTTCCGGCAGGCCCTGGAAGAGACTCTGCCGACCGGCCTCGCCGTGGCGGACGTGCGCGATCACGCCATCATCTACGTCAACCCCGGCCTGTGCCAGCTGCTGGGCTATCCGGCGGAGGAGTTGTTGAACGACCGGCCGCCTTACAAATACTGGCCGTCGGAATTAGCGGCGGCCTATCAGGCGGCCTTTGCCCGCGCCCTGGCTGACCAGTTGCCGGCGGAAGGCCTGGAGTTAACCTTCCGCCGCAAGTCGGGCGAGCGCTTCCAGGCGCTGGTGGTGACGGCGCTGGTCCGCGACGCCGCCCAACAGCCGCGCGGCCTGCTGGCTTCCATCTCGGATATCACCCCGCTGCGGCGCGCCGCCGACGCCCTGCAGCGCTCCAATCAGCGGTTGGAGGCGCTGCGCGCCCTCAGCCGCAGCATCCTGGCGGCGCGCTCGCCGGCCCAGGTGGCCGCCAGCGCCCTCCAACATCTGCGCCCCTTGGTCCCGCACGACAACGCCTGGCTTTTCATGTACGAGGCCGCCAGCCCCGAGCCCGTCTGCCTGGCCTCGGCCGGCGTCAGCGACGCCTGGACCCAGCCGGACCCGGCGCTGGAGTTGGATCAGGCCGGCTGGCGCGACCTGCCCAGCGGCGCGTGGCTGGTGGTGCCGGTGTGGACCGGCTCACAGTTGGTGGGGAGCCTGATCCTGGCCGACGGCGCGGCCGGGCGTTTCTCGCAATCCGAGCTGGACATCGCGGCTGAGGTGGTGGATGAGCTGGCCGTGGCCTTGCAGCAGGCGCGCCTGCTGCAGGCCGAAATGCGCCGCCGGCAGGAGCTGGAGGCCATCGCCGATGTCTCGGCCGCCCTGCGGCTGGCCACCTCCAGCGCGGCGGTGGCCCAGATCCTGGTGGCCCAGGCCGTGGCCCTGATGCACGCGGAGGGCGGCGTCTTGCTGGCCGGCCAGACTACCTGGACTGTCCTGGCGGTCTGGCATGCGGCCGACTCGCCGGCCGCTCCGCCGCCGGCCCTGGACGAGGCCGCGGTGCGCCTGCTGCGCGGCGACGCGCCGGGGGCGCCGGACTTCCAGGCCGAGCCGGCGCCGAACCGGACCCAGCTGCTGCGGCGCCTGCTGCCCGAGGCCCTGGCCTATGCCAGTGCCCCGCTGCGGGTGGCCGAGCAGCTGCCGGGCTTGCTGGTGCTGGGCTGGTCCCGGCCGCCGGCCTTCGGCACCCCGGACCAGCACCTGCTGGCCGCGGTGACTGAGCTGGGCAGCAACGCCCTGCAGCGCTCCAACCTGTTGGAGACGCTGGAGCGGCGGGTGGCGGCGCGCACCCACGATCTGATGGCTCTCTATGACGTGGCCGCGCTGGCCACCGAGACCCTGGATCGGCCGGCCTTGTTGCAGCGCGCCCTGATGTACGGGCTGCAGGCCACCGG
>JAEURL010000032.1 GCA_016789165.1 Anaerolineales bacterium
GCCTCCCTGCCGGCGGCGGGCTGCCCGCCCCCAAGCCGTCCCCGAGCGAAGAATGGTGGGCGGGCTCACGCGGCGCTTAAATTCCGCAGATGGTGGCGATCGGCGTCGCGATACTGACCGTCCCCCGGCCGGTCAGGCTGCCGGCCCTTTGCGGCCGCGATCGCCGTTCCGCTCGCCCACCGGGCGGCCGTGCTGGCCCAGCCATTCCAGCAGCGCGCTAACGCTGCTGGTAGCCAGGGCAATGCTGGTGTCAGCGGCGCCATAGTAGAGACGCAGCGTATCGCCATCGGCTTCCAGCGTATAACCGCACGGGAAGACGACGTTGCCCACATCCCCGCGTTGTTCGTAGGCTTCCTCTGGGCCAAAGACCCATTCGTCCCCGCGCTTAAGACACCGCTCCGGAGTATTGATGTCGAAGAGCGCTAGTCCGAGCCGATACAGGCTGCCGGCGGCGGTCTGCCGGACCCCATGGTAAATCACCAGCCAGCCCTGGGCCGTCGCGATCGGGGGCGGGGATAGGCCGATTTTGTTGGCATCCCACCAGGCGCCGTGCCGGGCAGCCAGCATGAGTTTATGGCTGCCCCAGTGCCGGAGGTCGGGCGAGTAGGAGAGCCACACATTCGCGCTGTTGTAACCGACCGGCCGATGAATGGCGGCCCAGTATTCGCCAATTCGGTGCGGAAAGAGCGCGGCATCCTTATCCTCGGGCGGCATGATCACACCATAGCGCTCGAAGGTTCGAAAATCCCGGGTGAGTGCCAGGGCGACGCCCGGGCCGCTGCCGCTGAAGGCCGTGAAGACCACGGCGTATTGTCCCAATTCGGGCAGGTACGTGATCCGCGGGTCCTCGATCCCCCACAGTTCTTCGGGAAAACGTTCCGGATCAGGCTGCAGGGTTGGCTGGGGGTCAATCTGCCAGCTATCGATGCCATTAGCCGAGCGGGCGACGCAGAAGTGCGAATGCCCCCGCCGGTCTTCCACCCGGACCAGGAGCAAGGTGGTGCCATCTGCCAACCGCGTGGCGCCCGGGTTGAAGACGCTATGGACGGCATACGGCCAGTCCGCGGCGGTCAAGATCGGGTTACGCGGATGCCGTTGAAAGAGTCGGGGATAGTGAGTGGGCATGGGCTTCCGTGATGTCAGTCTGAAGGCTGTTGTCGGCTAGGCGCAGTTCCAGCCAACTCTGCAAGTAGGCGAGCGTGGATTCAGCGCCCTGATTGGAGTTCGGCCGATCAGGATGCAGGCCATCCCGGCAGCCGCCCGTGGTCGGGTCATAGATGGGCTTGTTGAGGTCGTTGCGCCCATGGAACCACTCAAAGGCTTGGCGGGCCGTTTGGCGCCAACGCCGATCCCCGGTTACCTGGTGGGCCTCGACGCAGGCCGAGACCATCGCCTGGGCCTCGATCGGCTGCTGGTCAAAACGCGCCCGTTCGCCGCCGCGCCGGTAGAAGCCATTGGAGCCAATCGGGACGAAGTGCCGGCTGCTGGCCTCCGCCTGCTGCAGGCCGGCCAGCCAGTCGAGCGCCTCGAGGCCGGCCTGGCTGAGTGCATCATCCGACCGGAACCGGCCGGTCGCCAGGAGGGCGTGCGGCAGGGCCGCGTTGCAGTAGGACAAGCCATCTTCGAACCAGCGCCAGTCGTCGGAGCGCTGGTCCTGATAGAGCGTCAGCAGCCGGCCAGCCAGAGTTTCCTGGACCTGGCTGGCCATGCGGTCACCACGGAAGCGCTGGAGGTACTCATTCAATCCGAGCAGGGCGAAGGCCCAGGCGCGCGGGCTGGTGGTGGCGAGGATGGCCGGCAAGGCGCGTTCGAACAACCCGCCGGCCATGCTGCTCAGCGCCGGCAGGCTGGAATGGCCGAGCGTCAGGCCCAGGGCCCACAGCGCCCGGCCATGGCTGTCGTCCGAGCCCTGTTCTTCCAGCCATTGGCGCTGATAGCTCATGAAGTTGCGAAAGTACCCGGTCTCTGGGTTGAACGCATAGCCCAAAAAAGCCAGATAGCGCGAGGCTAATTCCGGGGCTTCGCCGTGGCCCACCTCATTCAGGAGGACGCTGACGATCAAGGCGCGGGCATTGTCGTCGGTGGTATAGCCCTCGCGATAGTTGGGGACGGTAAAGAAGGCGTGCTGCAACATGCCGGTCTCGTCCGTCAGGCGGCGCAAGTGGTCCAGTTTGAGGGGCGGCAATTCGCCGGGGCGCTGATCGAGGGGCTTGACGGCAAAGCCGGCGCCCGGAGTATGCCGGCGTTCGGCCCGCGCGCGCTCAAAACTGGCCATGTAACGCCGCGCCACCCGCGGCCAGATCATCTCGCGCCCAAACAGGTAAGCGCGCTTGCGCATGGCGTGGCGCTTGGACTCGTTGTCCAACAGGTCGATAACCTGCTCGGCCAAAGCGGCCGGGTCGTTGAAAGGCACCAAGACGCCCCGCTCCTCGGCCAGCATTTCTTCCGCATACCAGTAGGGCGTCGAGACCACGGCCTTGCCGGCGCCCACGGTGTACGCCAGGGTCCCGGACGTAATCTGGGCCGGGTTGAGGTAGGGCGTGATGTAGATGTCGGTGGCGCCGATAAACTCCACCAGTTCTTCAAGGCTGACGAAGCGGTTGTAGAAGATGACGTGTTCCTCAACCCCCTGTTCGCGGGCCAGCCACTCCAGCGACAGACGGTAAGTTTCAGCGTCCACCCGGCGCACGTGCGGAGGGGTCGCGCCGACGACGATGTAAACCACGCTGGGGGAATGGGCCACGATGCGGGGCAGAGCGGCGATGACGTTTTCAATGCCCTTGTTGACGGAGAGCAGCCCGAAGCTAAGCAGGACGACTTTGCCTTCCACGCCGAACAGGTCTTTGTGGAAACTGGGGTCGACAAACGGGATATCCGGGATGCCGTGCGGGATGAAATCGATCTTGTCGGCCGGCACTTGATAGATCGCCTGCAAGAGTTCAGCGCCGCGTTCACTCATGACGACCAGGCGATCGGACAGGCCCGCGATTTCCCGCAAGACCCGGCGCTGATCCGGATGGGGGTCGCGCAAAATCGTGTGGAGCGTGGTCACCAGGGGCATGCGCAGCTCGCGCAGCAGGGCGAGGATGTGGCTGCCGGCCCGGCCGCCGAAGATGCCATATTCGTGCTGCAGGCAGACCAGATCGACGTTGTTGATGTTCAGGAAATCGGCGGCCCGGCGATAAGAGTCGATATCTTTCTCGGCCAGCTCAAACCGCACCCGCTCGGGATAGGCGTAGCCGGCCTCGGTGTCGTTGACGGGCAGGGCGATACAAGTGGTGGTCGCGAATTCAGCCGCGATGGCCTCGCACAGATCGGTGGTGAAGGTGGCGATGCCGCATTGGCGCGGCAGATAGTTGCCTACAAAAGCAATCCGGTTGATCGCCGAATTAAACGGAAGGGGTTTCATGTGATACGTTGCCTTTCGAGCAGATGGGGTGCCTGGCTGGGCGTCTCGCTTCCGATGACTGTGGATGCGCACGCCTCTCTCTGGCGCGCAAGCCGGCACCTTGCCATTCCACTCAGTGATGTTGGCCGTTACGTCCGGAGGCGTGACTACTTGGCCGAGCGTCTTGTCCCAGGACCATGCCGGCCGCTATTCGCAATAAAGAGTGTAGTGATCGAGAGTCTCAAGAGCGTCACAAGACTGGCAGATCAAACGAAGGTCTCCAACTTCGGCCGCTGACTGTGAGCCTACAATCCTGTCGGGCGAAGCCGTGGGGTGCCCGGCCAGTGTCCGCCTTTTGGCCGATTGACGCCGGCTCTGGGCGCCGCTACAATCCAGCCGTCCGCGGAATCAGGAGCCAGTGCATGATTCGGTAATCGTCCTAAACAGTGATGGCGTCGGCCGGCGGCCTGAACGGGTCGCGCGGCTTCCCATCGTTGGGCGATTACCCTGGTCCCGGGCGTCTTTGTTTTTGCGCGTCACAATTGTTGCGCCGCCTCGGCCGTGGGTCCCGCCCACGGCTTTGTGTTTGGCGGCGGATATGCTGAAAGTCCTGAATCTTTCCAAAACCTATACGGACCGGCCCATCCTGCGGGACGTGTCTTTTCAGATCAGCCCCGGCGAGCGCGTCGGCCTGGTGGGTCCCAACGGCTGCGGCAAGACCACGCTGCTGCGTCTGATCTTGCATCCGGCTGACGCCGACACCGGCCAGGTGCTGGTGGCGCCTGGCGTGCGGGTGGGCTACCTGGCGCAGGGCCTGGAGGCGCCGGCCGGCGCCACGCTGCAGGATTGCCTGGATCAGGCCTTGGGCGAGCCGGAGCGGGCCGAGGCCGAGCTGGCCCACTGGGCGGCCGCCCTGGCCGGCCAGCCCAGTGACGAGGCCACCCAGCAGGCCTATGCCGCGGCCCTGGCGCGCGTGGAGGGCCTGGCCGAGGCCGGCGACCCCGCCCGCGCGGCGGCCGTGCTGGCTCACCTCGGGCTGGGCGATGTGCCGCTGGATTGGCCCATCACGGCCCTGAGCGGCGGCCAGAAGACGCGCCTGGGCCTGGCGCTGGTCCTGCTCTCCGGGCCGCGTCTGCTGCTGTTGGACGAGCCCACCAATCATTTAGACCTGGAGATGCTGGCGTGGCTCGAAGACTGGCTGGCCGCGTTTCGGGGGGCGGCCGTCATCGTCTCGCACGACCGGGCCTTCTTGGATGCCGCCGTCACCCGCATCCTGGAGCTGGACCCGCGCACCCAGGCCGTGCGCAGCTACCCCGGCAACTACGCCGATTACCTCGACCAGAAACAGGGCGAGGTGGAGACGCAGTGGCAGGCCTACTCCGACTGGCAGGGTGAGATCGCCCAACTGCGTCAGGCCGCCCAGCGCCTGCGCGGGCTGGCCGTCAAGAAGAAGGGCGGCAAGGGCGACAGCGGCGACAAGTTCGCCAAAGGCTTCTTCAATGACCAGACCACACGCATGGTCCGGCGCGCCAAGCACGTGGAGCACCGGCTGGAGAAGCTGTTGACCGACGACCGAGTGGAGAAACCCAAGCGGGCCTGGCAGATGAACCTGGCCTTTGCCGGCGGGGAGGCGGGCGCCCGCGACGTGCTGCGGCTGGAGGCCCTGACGGTGGGCTATGACGCGCCGCTGCTGGCCGGCCTGGACCTGCTGATCCGGCACGGTGAGCGCGTGGCCCTGGTGGGCCCCAACGGCTGCGGCAAGACCACGCTGGCGCGTACCATCGCCGGCCACCGGCCGCCGTTGGCCGGCCGGGCGCGCCTGGGCGCCAGCGTGCGCCTGGGCTACTTCGCCCAGGAGCATGACTGGCTGCGGCCGGAGTTGAACGCCCTGGAGACGATCCGGGCCCACTCCCGCCAGGACGAGACCGCCCTGCGGCATTTCCTGCACTTCTTCCTGTTCGAGGGCGATGAGGTCTTCACGCCCATCGCCGGCCTGAGCCACGGCGAACGCGCCCGGCTGGCCCTGGCCGCGCTGGTGGCCCAGGGCTGCAACTTCCTGGTGTTGGACGAGCCCATCAACCATCTGGATATCCCCTCGCGTGAGCGCTTTGAGCAGGCCCTGACGGCTTTCCCCGGCACGGCCTTGATCATCGCCCACGACCGGTACTTCATCGATCGGCTGGCGACCTCGATCTGGAAGGCGGCCGGCGGCGGGGTGCGCGTCTGCGCCGACCTGGGCGAGGCGCTGGCCGGCGGCTGGGTATAATGCCGCGCATGTCCGCCCGCCCTGTCCGCCTGGCCTCCGTGGGGATCGCGCTGCTGGCCGCGCTGTGGCTGGCGGCCGGCCCGACGGCCCGGCCCAGTTGGGCCGCCGTCCCGGCCGCCGACCCTGACCGCGGGCCGGCGCCAGCCAGCGAGGCCGCCATTCCGCCCGTGGCCGCTCCGGCCGCGGACCCGGCCGCCGACCCGGCCCCGCAGCGCGTCTTTCTGCCCTTTCTGGGCCAGGGCGCGCTCTTCTTCGGCGGGCCGGCGGTTCCGTTCGCTTATGGCTGGGGGGTCTTCAACTGGCGCGCCTACTGGCCCGCGAACACCCAGTACCCGGCCACCTCGTTCAATTGGATCAAGGTCGCCGAGAACCCCAAGCCGGAAGAGTTGTGCGGCATCTTCCGCCTGCCGTACCGCGTGCTGCTGCGACTCAACAAGGCCGACGCCAACGCCACCGCCGCGCAAGTGGGCGAGGACGCCGCCGCGTGGGCCGAGAGCGTCGTGGCCCTGGGCGGCGCGGCCGGCCCGTGCGTGGACGCCTTCGAGATTGGCAATGAGCCCAACCTGAGCATGACCGGGGCCTTCGGCGGGCCCGTGAACCCGGAGCTGTACGCCGATCAACTCTGCGCCGCGTACACGGCCATCAAGGCCCGGCGCCCGGACTTCGTCGTCGTCTCGGCCGGTCTGGCCCCCACGGCCGGCCTGCCGGATCCCACGCTGGCCCTGACCGATACGGTCTTCCTGCGGCGCATGCTCGCCCGCATCCAGGCCACCCAGGCCGGCGACGCCGGCGCCTGCTTTGATGTGCTCGGCTACCACAATTACGGCTTCCGGGCCGCCTTCGACGCCGACCCGGCCGGGCCGGCCTGCCTCGAGCGTTCGTGTTACCGCGGCGTCGAGGCGGCCTTCCAGATCCTGCACGAGGAGTACGGCGTCGCCAAGCGGGTGTGGACCACCGAGACCGGCTGGACGCGCGATTTCTTCGCCGGCGGCTGTGAGAGCGCGCCGTGGGTGGGCTTTTTCAACGGCTTCCAACGGTCCGACCAGGGCCAGGCGGCCGAGCTGGTCGGCGCCTTGCAGTATGGCCGCCGCCACTGGCAGTGGCTGGGGGGCGTCTTCGTCTTCAACTTGGACTACGACCGCCGGAACCAGGACGCCTGCCAGGACGAACAGGGCTGGTTTGCCGTGAAGGGCTATGCCGCCGAGCAGGCGCTGGAGGCCATGCCCAAGCCTTGATCCGCCGCTGGCAACAAAAGAAACCGGGCCGCTGGTGGGCCCGGTTTCTTGGTTAAGGGGGTCGGGATGGAGGGTTACGCCGGGGTGCCGGTCCCGGCGCCGGCCTCCGGCTTCTGCATGGTCTTGCGGATTTCGGCGCGCAGGGCCTCCACCTCCGGCGAGCGCTCGCCCTGGTCAAAGGCCTTCAGCCCCAGCCGGTCCGAGAGCAGCAGGGTCAGCAGGGCTTCCATGATGCTGCCGCTGCCGCCGCCGGCCTGCCCGCTGCCGCCGCCGACCATGATGCGCGGCACCACGTCCACGCGGCTCTGCTGGATGGCCTCGGCAAAGCGGTTGAGCACCGTCTGGGTCACCTGGAATTGCGGGCCGCCGTAGGCGCGCACCTGCTCCTCGGTGGCCAGAGCCTGCGCGATACCGACGCGGGCCACGCGCTCGGCCTCGGCCTCGGCCAGGGTGCGGATCTGGGCGGCCTGCTGCTGGGCGCGCATGTACTCGGCCTTGCCCTGGTTGGTCTGGACCGTGATGCTTAGCTCGGACTCGGTGATGTTGCGCTGCTGTTCGGCCCGCGCCTGGGCCTCGCGCAGCTCGCGCTCCTGGCCGGCCGCTTTCTGCTGCCGCAGGTAGGTCTCCACCTGTTCCTCGGCCACCTGGCGCGCGCGCAGCTGGGTCAGGATGGTCTCAATCTGCTGGTCGCCGGGCTTGGAGGACGGCGTGCCGATCAGCACCTCTTCCAGCTCCAGATTGTAGTGGCGGAACTTTTCTTTCATGTCCTGGCTGGAGACCAGCTGGATCGTGCTCCGCTCCTGCAGCAACTGAATGAGGGTGCGGGTCTGGCCGACGTTCTTGAAGTAAGCTGACACCATCGGGTCGAGCGTTTGCTCCACCAGCTTCTTGATGTCGCCGAAGCGCTGGATCACCAGCGGCGCCTTCTGGTAGTCGATGTGGACCACTACCGAGAGCGGCAGCGACGGCTCAAAGGCGTCCTTGGTGATCAACGAGACCTCGGTCAGGTTCTCGTCAAACCGATGCGCGCCGACCTCGTTGCGGATCCACTTCAGAATGATGTTGGTGGTTGGGACCGCCACGACTTTGCCGGCATAGGTATTGAAGGCGTATTTGCCGGGCAGCAGCGGCTCGCTCCACACACCGCGTTTGCCGCGTTCCACCAGTTCGCCGTGCCGGTATTCCTGGCCGGAAAGGTCCGTGCCGAGTTCGCCGGTATACGAGACCACCACCCCCACGTGGCCGACCTCGATCACGGTTTTGGGGATCATTTCGACTGTGGCAAACAATCGGTTGATGTAGTAGGTGCCTTCCACCAGCGCCTGCAGCTGCCGGCCGCGCCGGCCGCCGGCCGCCAGAAAGCGATCCGGGTCCTGGAAGTTGTTGTGATAGGTCGCGGCCTGCTGCGGGTCGTCGCCCACCACCAGCGCGATGATCTCGCCCTGCGGCAGGGACGGGCCGTCGTGCACGGTGACGATCCCCACCAGGTCGTCCGTGTCCTTGATGATCACGGGCCGGAAACCTTTGCGCTCGGCGATCACCTCGGCCATGCGCTTGATGACCTCCGCCTCGTCGCGGTTGAGCGGCAGCGAGAAGACCTTCTCCTCGGTGATGACCACGAACTGGATCAGGTTGATGGCGTAGGTGCCCTCGCGCAGGATGCGGCGCTGCGGGCCGCGCTGACCGCCGGCCTGCAGGAAGGCCGTCACGTCCTGGTATTCGGCGGTGGCGGCGTTATCGGCCAGCACCTGGGTGGGCTCCAGCGGCCGGCCGTCGCGCGCAAACACGTAGCCGATCTTGCCCTGCGGGATGGTCACCAGCGGCGCGGTGTGGACCGCATACTGGAAAGGCGTCAGGTAGTGCAGGCCGCCGCGCAGCACCTGCGGCTGGTAGCCGGCCTCGCCGTGCAGGGCCAGGAAACCGGAGCGGATCGACCCGCGGCCGCTGAAGCGCTTCTCCACGATGCCGATCTGGTTGTTGGAGATGAAGCGGATCCCGGACAGGGCGATGACGACCACAATGCCGGCCAGGATGACAAACAGCACGAGGAAAGGCAGGAATGCGCCCATAGGGCCTCCACAGGCCGGGCGGCCGGCCCGGCGAAAGGGCAAAATTGCCGACTTTGACTATAACGCCGCGGCCGGCGGCTGCCTGACGCTCATCAGTCAGCCGCCGGCCAGTCATCGGCCAGGGGAAGGGGGCGGCCCTATTCCAGCAAGCCGAGGATGGCCGGCAGGAGCTGCTTCTTGCGGCTCACCAGGTCCGGGGCGTCCAAGGTGCTGTCCGGCAGGCGCGTATAGGGCAGGTCATTCAGGCGCTCCACCTGCGGGCCGGCCAGCACCAGCCGGCTGGAGCCGCGGACGACGTCGGTCACCATCAGCACGTTGATGGCCAAGCCGCGCGCCGCACCCTGCGCCTCCAGAGCGGCCGTGATTTCGGCCAGGCGCGGGTTCAATTCCAACAGATTAGCCACTTCCACTTGCGCCACGCCGAACTTGGTGTGGCCGGCTTCATATATTTTCAGGTCGCCGCTGACAATGGACTCTACGCCGCGAACCGATAGGTCCGCACCGGCGGCGAGCACGGCTTCGCCATAGGCCTGAAAGCTCTCGAAGGGCAGGCGCTTCTCCACTGGGCCGAGCGCCCAGGCTTCCAGCCGCTCCGCGGCCCGCCGGTCGCGGGCGGTGGCGGTGGGCGAACGCAGGATCAGGGTGTCGGAGAGCAGGCCGGCCAACAGGAGGCCGGCAATCCCGGCTGGCGGGGTGAGATCGGCGGCCGCGAT
>JAEURL010000361.1 GCA_016789165.1 Anaerolineales bacterium
CCCAGGCGGCCGGCCAGCTGCTGGCCGGTGATGTGCTTGAGGAGGCTTTCCTGCACCGCGGCCTCGCGCAGGCCGGGCACGCTGTGCGCCTGGCGCACGGCCTGCTCCACGGCCTCGCGGGCCGGCCACGCTGCCGCCAGGGCCGCGGCGGGCAGGCGCGTCAGGTCGCGCTGCAGGAGCGCTTCGTACAGGGCCGCGCAGGCGATAGAACCCACGCCCACCTTGAAGCCGTGCGAGAGCGGCAGGGGGCGGTCCTGGCCCAGGCCCTCCATCTCCCATAGGTGGCTGAAAAGGTGTTCGGCGCCGGAGGCCGGCCGCGAGGATTGCGCGGCCTGCATCGCCAGCCCGGACATGATCAGGCCCTCGATCAGGTCCGCCAGGGCGGCTTGGTCGCCGGCTGGCAGGGCGGCCGGCCGCGCGGTCCAGGCGCGCAGCGCCGGCTGGACCAGGCTCCAGGCGGTGGCGTGGATGGGCTCGATCCCCAGGGCGTCGGCCAGCAGCCAGTCGGCGCCGGCCGTCACCTTCCCGAGCAGGTCGGCGTAGCCGGCCGCGGTCATGGCGGCCGGGGCCGTGGCCAGGATTTCGGTGTCGGCCAGCACGGCGCGCGGGGCCGGGCAGGTCATGGTTTGTTTATAGCCGGCGCGGGTGATGGCGGCGCCGAAGGCCGTGTAGCCGTCCATGGAGGCGGCTGTGGCCACGACCATGTATGGCCGGCCGCAGCGGTGCGCGGCCAGTTTGGCCAGGTCGTTGACGGTGCCGGAGCCGACGGCCACGGGGATGGCGGCGTGGGTGCGCAGGCCGGCCTCCAGCTCCAGGACGTGCTCAAAATCGGCGTGCAGGACGGGCCGGCCGGGGAAGATGAAGGGCGCGGCCTGCGGCCGGCCGGCGGCCGACAACTGGTCCCGCACGGCCTGGCCGGCCACGGCGTAGGTGTTTTCGTCCGCCACCACTACAGCCGGCTGGCTGCCAAAAGCTTGCTGGAAGGCGGCGTCCACCCCGGCCAGGATGCCCCGGCCGATCGTCACGCTCGCCGTCTCAGAAACGGATTGCAGTGCCTGGTTGATTTGGTCCTGACCCATGCTGGCCCATCTCCACGGGGGCGTCTTCAGGCCGGCGGAACGAGGCTGAGGGCCTGAAGGTGACTTGATCCACGGCGCATTATATGCGGATTGAATGGATGCGCCGGGGCCGGGCTATAGCGAGTCTACACCCTCTCCTGACAATTTCTTCATAAGTCGCCTCTATGCTAGTGGGTGAGGACGGCGGATGCGGGCGCCGGGTCGGGCGAAATGCCGGGCCCGGCGCCCGGTTATGCGTCCGCCGCAGGAGGAGAACCAGCCGTGGGTAGACGCTTCATCGTGATCGGCGCCGTCGTCATCGTGGCCCTGGCGGCCGGCGGGTATTACTTCTACAGCCAGCGGACCGCCGCGAATGCCAGCACCAGTTCGCTGCAGACCGGCGAGGTGACGCGCGGCAGCCTGGTGGCCAGCGTCAGCTCGGCCGGCACCCTGGCCTCGCCCCAGACCGCCGCCGTGAACTGGCAGACCAGCGGCACGGTCGGGCCGGTGTATGTCGAGGTGGGGCAGGTGGTGGAGGCGGGCACCGTCCTGGCGGAGCTCGATCAGGGCCGGGCGACGCCGGCCATGCTCCAGGCCCAGGTGGATCTGCTGGCGGCCCAGACGGAATTGGACGATCTGCTGGCCGGCGCGACCGCCCAGCAGCTGGCCGATGCCCGCCTGGCCGTGCTTCAGGCCCAGCAGGCCATCACCACCGCCCAGCGCAGCCTGAACAACGCGCTCAACCCGGTCAGCGCGACCCTGGTGGACCAGACCGAGGATGCCCGGGTGAGCCTGGAGACCGCCCAGGCCAACCTGCAATTGCTCAACGCCAGCGCGGACATTACGGCGCTGCAGAACCAGATCTTCCTGACCAACTGGTACCTCAACCGCCTCAACCAGATCAAAGAAGAGTCCAAGGGCTTCGAGAACAACCCGGACGTCCACGACAAGATCGAGCGGGCCCAGATCGACTACCAGGCCCAGCTGGACAAGCAATACGCCCTGCAGCTGCAGATCGACACGGCGCGCACCACCAAGACCAACGACGTGCGCAACGCCCAGTCCGCCTACGACCAGGCGGTTGCCAACCTGCAGGCCGCCCAGCGCGGGCCGGACAATGCCAAGGTGGCGCTCTACCAGGCGCAGTTGGACGTGGCGCGCGCCAATTTCGAGCAGACCCAGGCGGCCCTGGCTGAGCTGGAGGCCGGCCCGGACGCGCAGGACGTCGCCGCGGCGCGGGCCAAGGTGGCCAAGGCCCAGGCCGTCGTGGATACGGTCAAGGTCACGGCGCCCTTCCGCGGCACGGTGGTGGCCGTGACGGCCCAGACCGGCGACAACGTGTCCGCCAACCAGGCGGCCGTCACCCTGGCCGACCTGAGCCGCTTTCAGCTGGACGTGAGCGTGGCCGAGGTGGACATCAACGCCATCCGGGTGGGCCAGACGGCCGAGCTGACGGTGGACGCCGCGCCCAACCAGGCTTTCCAGGGTGAGGTGACGGCCGTGGCCTACTTGGGCAGCTCGCAGCAGGGCGTGGTGAACTTCCCGGTCACGATTGTGATCACCAACCCGGACCCGGCCCTCAAGGCCGGGATGACGGCCGGCGTGGCCATCGTCACGGAACGGCGTGAGAACGTCCTGCTGGTGCCCAACCGCGCGCTGCGCACCAGCGCCGGCCAGCGCACGGTGACGGTGCTGTTCGAGGGCCAGCAGATCTCGGTGCCCGTGACCGTGGGCCTGAGCAACGACACCTCCAGCGAGATCCTCAGCGGCCAACTGCGCGAGGGCGACACGGTGGTGATCGTCGGTTCCACCGCCACGGGCGCCACGACCAACACGCGCACCTTTGAAGGCCCGGGCGGCGGCGGGTTCGTTATCGATGGCGGGGGGCCGTTCGGCCCGTAAGCCGCCGGCTGACCAAAAGCGCCGGCAACCAACGGCACTGATTCAACGGAGCTCAATATGGTTAAACGGATTGTGATCGTAGTGGTGGCCCTGCTGGTCCTGGCCGGCGTGGGCGGCGGCGCTTTCTACGCCGGGATGCAGTATCAACAGTCGCAGGCCGCGGCCGTGCAGAATCGGTTTTTCGCCGACCGCGGCGGCGTGAATGGTGGCGCCTTCCCCGGCGGCACCCCGCCGGCCGGCTTCGCACCCGGCGCCGGCTTCGTGGGCGGGGCCGGCGGGCGCGGCACAGTGGGCGAGATCAAGAGCATCGACGGATCGGTGCTGACCTTGAGCACGCCTCAGAGCGAGGTCAAGGTGACGCTGACCGACAGCACCCTGATCGAGAAGCTCGTCGCCGGGGCCGCCGCCGACCTGCAGGTGGGGCAGCGCGTCAGCGTGCGCGGCGAGGCGGATTCGGCCGGCAACGTCACGGCCGCCAGCCTGCAGATCACGGCCGCGGCGCCGGCCCAGCCATGACGCCAGCTGTTGCGCCGGCGCCGGAGGCCGCGGGCGCGGCGCCGGCTGACCGGGGCATGATCGAGGTGGAGGATCTCACCAAGGTCTACCGCCTCGGCACGGTGGAAGTGGCCGCCCTGCGCGGGGTCTCCCTGCGCGTGAACCAGGGCGAGGTGGTGGCCATCATGGGCCCGTCGGGCTCGGGCAAGAGCACGCTC
>JAEURL010000374.1 GCA_016789165.1 Anaerolineales bacterium
GCACCGCGGCGCGCACCGCCTGGTCCGGGTCCATAGCGGCGGTCAGCAGGGCCGCGCTCGCCTCCGCGCCGGGCAGGCCGGCCAACGCCACCGCCGCCCACCAGCGCGTCTCGGCGTCGCCGTTCGCCAGCGCGCCGATCAGTTCCGGGGCGTCGGCGGCGGTGACGCGCTCCAGGGCGGCTTGGGCGCGCTCGTCTTCGCCGGAAAAGAGGTCATCCAGGCTGGACATGGGGAAGGCCAGGTAACCGGGCAGGCAGACGTCGGGGCTCATGGGGCTGGCGGCGGGATCCGGCGCCACGGCCGGCGGGCCGTGAGCGCGGCGTTACTCGGCCGGCGGCGGGACAGGCAGGTCCGCCATGGCCGTCTTTTGCCACTTCTCGCCCTCTTCGATCAGCATGACGGGGATGTCGTCGCGGATGGGGTACTTGCGCCCGCAAGTCTCGTCCACCAGCCAGCAGTCCTGGTACAGAGTCAGCCGGCCGGGATCGTCGCCGGGCTGGCGGGTCTGGTGCGAGACGCAGTACGGGCAGCGCAGGATTTCGAGCAGGTCCGGGCTCACAGCCATGAGGCACTCCTTGTCGAGCGGGATTTCCGGCGCCATTATCGCACACCCGCCGGGATTGAGCGCCGCTCACGGCGTGGGGGTCGGCTCCGGGGTCGGGGTGGGGATGCCCTCCGTCCCCGGCCCATACTCATAGACGGCCCGCCAGGGCTGGTAATGCGTGCGCAGCGGCGCTTCGCCAAGGTTGATCTGGGCGCCGGCGCGCATGACCGTGCGGGTCACGGTCACGTCGGCGCCCTCGGCGGCGTAATCCACCTGCTTGATTTCGCCGGCGGCCAGCGCCGGGTTCTCCTCGTACTCCGGCTCGGGCGCCGGCACCTGGTTCTCCACCACCGGGCCGCTGGTGGTCACGGTCCGGCCGTCCGAAGTGGAGTAGAACTTCCACACCAGCTGGCCGGCGTTGGGGTAGAAGTAGGTCTCCATCAGCAGCCAGTAGGGCGTGTCGTTCTGGAACTTGAAGTCCACCAGCGGCGTGAAGACGGCCGCGTCCAGGCCCGGCCCCTGCCAGGCGGCGGTGCGCTGCTCGTAGTAGCCCACGCGGTAAGCGTGGGCGTTGCGCTCCACAATCGGATAGCCCCCGAACCAGACCGCGCGGAACAGGGTGGTGCTTACCTGGCACACGCCGCCGCCTACGCCGCGGATGGTGCGCCCGCCGTAGATGATCAGGGCCTCGGCGAAGCCGCTGTCCAGGCTGATGTCGCCGATGTTCTCGGCGAAGGAAAAGGTGGCGCCGGGCGGCACCAGCAGGCCGTGAAAGCGCGCCGCCGCCACCTGGATGTTGTTGAGCCGTTCGGCCGAGGAGCCGCGGAAGGACGTGTACTGCTCGCTGACCAGTTCGGTGATGCCAAGCTGCGCGGCGGTCAGATCGTTGGGGATGGCCGGCGGCGTGGTGCGGAAGACCAGCGGCACGGTGTGCGCGCCGCCCGGCAGGGCCGCGTTGATGGCGGCGATGGTGGCCTCCACGTCCAGCTCGCGCGCGTCCAGGGCCGGCTGAATGACCTCCAGCAGGCGGGTCTCGTCATTGAAGATGAAGCGCGCGTCGCGGGCCTCGCGCCGCAGGGGCTCCCCCAGCGGGTCCAGCACGGCGTGCAGGCCGGCCGGGTCCAGGGTGACGTCGAAACGGGCGCCGTTCACGCCGTCCGCCACGCGCGTGATGCGCAGCAGCGCCGCCAGCTGCTCCGGGGCCACCGTCCACGGGCCGGGATCGCCCGCGTAAGGCGCGCTGATGGTCAGCACCAGCGGCGCGCTGAGCAGGCGCCGGGCGGCCTCGGCCTGGGCGGAGGCGTCCAGCACCAACGGCACGCTCTCCACGAAGGGCAGGAGCAGGGCCGCCTTCTCGGTCCGGGCCAAGTGGCCGCGCAGCTCGGCGAGCACGGCCGGCACGTCCAGGCGCCGCCCGATCCGGCCGGGCGTGGCGATCACGGCCGTGCCCTGGGCTTGGAGCGAGGCCTCCACCGCCGGCTGGAAGGTCTCGCCGGCCAGGGCCTCCAGCACGGCCTGGGTGCGGGCCTCGTCCAGCACCAGCACCGGAGCGACCTCGACGCCGGCGTGCCAGGTCTGGTATTGCGCCTGCCAGTCCGCCAGAATGTCCCCGGAGCGGCCCACCTGGTAGGCGGCCAGCACCGTGGCGCCGACGTCGAAGGTCAGGCCCAGGTCGGCCGGCGTGAAGCTGCGCTCCGCCTGGCCGTCGGACAGCAAGAAGGCGGGATTGTTCGGGTAGGTGAAGGCGCTGGTGAGCGCCAGCGCGGCCTCCTCCGGCTTCAGCCCGGAGAGGTCCACCCCCCAGGCGCGCACGCCGGGGAAGATGCGGCCGCGAAAGTTGAGCTCGTAGGCGGCGGCGCCGGCCAGCCCCAGCGCCAGGAAGACAGCGCCGACGACGGCCGCGCTCAGCAGCAAACGGGCCAGCCAGACGAGTGGCGAGGCGCCTTCGGCAGGGGAGACGGGGGGACGAGCGGGCAGGGCGGCGGATGACATAGGGTGATTATATCCAGGCGGGCACCAGCGAAAAAAAGACGAACAGGGCCCCGCTGTGGTTCCCTGTTCGTCTCAGTTGGTCGGCTGGCCCCCGGCCGTTCAGCCGGCCGGCCCGCGGCCAGGCTCAGTCGTCTTTCTTGCCTTTGTCGTCGTCATCATCGTCATCGTCACCGCCGCCGCCGCACGGCCCCAGGGTATCGCCGTGGCCGAGGTGGCCTTGCACATCGCCCTGATCGACGGTCTGGGTCTTGCGCTTGTCCGGGTTGCCGGGCGGGATGTGGCAGATGGTCACCGGGCCGCTCGGGGCCGGCGCCGGCGCCACGGTCACGGCGCCAGTCGTCACGGTGATCACGATGGTTCCATCGGCGTTGGCGCAGACCTGCACGATCAGGGCCGTGCCGGCCGGATAGTTCCCGGCTCCAGTCACCGCCAGATGACCGCTGCCTTCCACCTTGACCTCGATCTCACCCTGCTTCTTAACCTTGATCTCGATCTCAGGCTTCTCGCCGTTGACCTTGATCTTGGCCTCGTCGCCCTTCTTCTTGAGTTCGATCTCCAGCCAGGCGCCATTGCCGAGCGCGACCTGCGTCCCGCTCGAGATGACCAGGCGGCCATTGGCCACCTGGACAGCCACCAAGCAGCCGACTGCCGGAGCCGGCGTGGGGGTCGGCGGGAGGGTGTCGAGCTGGTAGATGACGACGATGCTGATCACCGTGGCCTGGCCGTCGGCGTTTACGCAGGTGGTGATCAGGATCACACTGGCGATCCGGAGTTGGCCGGAGGGCTGCACGGCGTCCGTCAGGGCGATGGTGCGGCCGTCGGAGAGGGTGAGCGCGGTGCCGGTCAGCGCGCTGACCACGGCGCTGACCGAGGTGCAGCCGACCCCGCCTGCCAGGCGCGTGATCTTATTCGCGATCACGTTGCCATCCGGCAGCAGATTGCCCTGCACGCGGGCCAGATCACCCACCTGTGGGTTCCCGATGATCTTGGTCTTCGAGTCCACGGTCACACTGACGCCGCCGATCACCCATGGGTCGATGGACTCGACGTGGGCGGTGAATTGCACAGCATGCCGCCGGCCCTCGTCGATCTGTTCGATTGAGGCGGCCAGCCAGGTGCCGTCACCCAGGATCTGGCCGCGGGCGCGGACGCGGTTGCCGATCTGGATATCCTCGTCGATCTCCGTGGCTGCGTCCGTGGCGAGCGGCACGCCGGCCACGTTCCACGGTTCGGTGCTCAGCACCACGCCGACGAAGTCAAAGGTCTCCAGCTCGGCCGGCTGGATCGAGCGGGCCAGCCAGGTCCCGTCGGTCAGGATCACGCCCTGCACCTGGACCACGTCGCTGATCGTCAGGCCGGCCGCAATGGTGGTGCTGACGTTCACGGTCACCGAGATGCCCGAGATCACCCAGGCCTCGGGGCCCGTGGCCTCCACCACGCCCGTGAAGCTAAAGGGCGCGCCGGCTGGCTCGGCCGCGAAGCGCCGGATGGCGCTGGCCCAGAAGGCGCCGTCGGCCGCGATGCCGCCGGTCACCTCCACCACATCGCTGATGGACAGGCCGGCCTCAATTACCGAGGCCGCATCGGTGCGGATGGCGCGGCCGGAGATGGTCCAGACGCTGACGCCGCCGGCATCCGGCGCGCCAATGGCCTCCACCGTTCCGATGAAGCTGAAGGTGTTGGCCAGCGACCGGTGCATGAGCGTGATCGTGTCCGCCACCTGGCGGCCATCGGCCAGCCGCCGGCCCGTAAAGGCGGCCCAGTCACCCACCTGTGGGTCGCCGGTGACGACGGTCTCCGGCGTGACGGCCAGCGTCTGGCCGCCGATGATCCACTCGGCGCCGACCTGCTGAACCTGGCCCTCGCCCGTGATCTGGAAGGCCGGCTCAGACGGCGGCTGATCGCCGCTGATGAGCGTGGTCTGGCCGGCCACGACGATAACCGTGATCTGCAGGTGGGTAACCGCCACGGCGCCCTCGCTCACCGCGAACTGGACCAGCACGGCGGTGACGCTGACGTGGAAGACGGTGCCCTTGGCCTGGCCGGCGCCGGTGGGCGTGGCCACCTCGTAGGCTGAGCCGGGGTCCGCCGACTTGGCGACAGTGTGGTCGGATTCACCGGCCGTCTGGTTCAGCCGGATCACGCGCGGGCCGGAGCGCTGGGCGTCCAGGGCCTCCAGGCGGATCACGGAGTTCGGGCCCAGGCGGGCGGCGCTGCCATCGTAGAAAGCCAGGGTGGCGCTGGAGAGGGGGCCGGTGCGCAGGTGCGCGCCGGCGCGTACGAGGGCGCCGTCGGCGACGGGCGTCCAGCCCTCCGCCGTCTCGACCTCCACCAGGCCGCGCACGGCTTGCAGCGCGGCCGTGGCGGCGTCCGGCGGCTGGACAACCGCGGCCTGGCGCACGGCCGTCACCGGGTTGGCGGCCACGGCGGTGGCCTGGGCGCTGCTGGGCGTGCCGGCCGCCGGCTGGGCCACCGGCGCCCGGGTGGTGGTCCACCACCAGAAGGCGCCGGCGCTGGCCGCGGCCGTCGCGCAGAAGGCGAAGACCGCCAGCAAACCGGTCGCGGCGGCCAGGGCCGCCCAGAGCGGGCGGCGGGTGGGGGGCGGGCTAATCGGGGTCATGGGGGAAGCCTCCAGGGAGGCCCGGGCCGCCGCCTGCAAGGCGCGCCGCTGGGCGGCGGCGGCATCCGGGGAGAGGGCGGGCAGAGGCGCGCTGCGCAAGTCAGCCGCCAGGCGCAGGAGCTCCGCCTGGTCGGCGGGCTGCCCGGCCAGGACGTGTTCCAGCGCCTCGCCGGCCTCCAGCCGCGCCAGGTCCGCCTGCAGTTGGTCGTTGTCGTGCGTCATAGGCTTTCCCCTCGGTCAGCTAGCGCCTGGCGCAAGGCGGCCAGCCCGCGGTGCTGTAGGGCTTTGATCGCGGCCTCGGTCTTTTCGAGCGCCGCGGCGGTTTCTTGCAAAGACAGGCCGGCCAGGAAGCGCAGGGTCACCACCTCGCGCTGCGCCTCGTCCAGCCGCTCCAGGGCCTGGCGCAGCTGGGCCAGAGACAGCCGGCGGTCGACCAGGGCCACCGGGTCAGCGGCGGCGGCCGGCTGGTCCTCGGCGGCCGTCAGTGGCAGCGCGGCGCGCGGCCCGCCCTTACGCCAGTGGTCCACCAGCAAGTTGCGGGCGATGCGGTACAGCCAGGCTCGGAACGGCGCCGCCTGGGCCCGGTAATGGGCCAGGGCCTTCATCATGCGCAGGAAGACCTCGCCGGTCAGGTCCTCGGCCATGGCGCGATCGTCCAGCCGCAGCCACAGGTAGCGGAAGATGGCGGCTTGGTGCTGGTCATAAAGCTGACCGAGCGCATTCACGTCGCCGCGTTGGGCTCGCGCTACCAGCTCCTGGCTGCGCGTGTCCGTTATGGCTGGTTCAAACGAAAGGCCGGCCATGTGATCCATCTACCAGGAATAACGAACGAG
>JAEURL010000375.1 GCA_016789165.1 Anaerolineales bacterium
CTGGGTGGAGCGCCGCGGCGCGCAGGGCGTCTGCCGGCGGGAGTACACGGCCCGCGAGCTGGGCGTGCGCGCCGGCGCCGTGGTCACGGTGCTGGAAACTGAAAGCGGCTGGTGCTGGTGCGCGGACTCCCTCGGCCACAGCGGCTGGGTGCCGGCCAGCCAGTTGGGTGAGGCCGTATGACCCGCCCCGGCGGGCCGCCCGCGCTCCGGCGGCCGGGCGCACAGTTCGCGGGCGCCATCCTGTATGTGCGCGACGTCGCCCGTTCCGTGGAGTTCTACGAACGCGCCTTCGGCCTGACCCGGCGCCTGATCCAGGCCGACGGCACTTACGCCGAGCTGGAGACGGGGGCCATCACCCTGGCCTTCGCGCTGGCTGACCCAGTGCCCGGCTATTGGAGGCCGGCCGGCCCCGTGATTGCCCTGACCGCCCCGGACGTGCCCGCCGCCTACGTGCGCGCCGTCACCGCCGGCGCGGCTGAGGTGGCGCGACCCGCCCACCAGCCGAGGGGCCGGCCGGCCGGCTACGTGCGCGACTTGGACGGCATGCTGGTGGAGATTGCCAGCCCGCGCTAAGGTGAAGACGTGAACACACCCAACGCCCCGCTGGCGGCCGGCCGGCTGAGCCGGGCTGGGCGGCTTAACGCCCGGCCTTCTCCACGGGCTGGCGCAGGATGGTCTTGAGCTTGGCCGGCGCGGTCCGGCGCGCGTCGCTCAGATAGATCTCGTGGTGCCGGCCGCGCGGCTGATGGCCGCCGGCGTGGATGAAGGCGTGCAGCGCGGCGATGGTGGGCTGCTCGGCCGAGTAGGGGCCGCGGTGCAGCACCTGCGCGGCGCGGCCCTCGGCGTACTTCTCAAAGCGCAGGCCGGGCAGGGCGCTCAACGCCCGCTTGGCCGCCGTGGCGGCCACGGCCGCGCGCACCAGCGCCGCCGTCACCGGCGCCGGCTGGCGGATCATCATCGTCCACTGCCACTTGGCCCGGTCGTCCAGGTCACGCAAGTCGTCCACCCACCACAGCCCTTCCAGCGGCAGGACGCCGTAGTCCAGAGCGGTCTGGCGTTTGACCGCGAACTTGAGGGCGTAGGCCACGGCGAACAGGGCCTCCACCGCCGCCTGATACTCGGCCGAGGTGTTGGGGTCGCCGCGGCCGTCGATCATCAGGAAGTTCAGGGCCGGCACGGTCACCAGGGCCGGCGTCTTGGCCGAGGCCGTGTACAGCTCCGGCTGCTCGCGCTTGTAATCGGTCTTGGACATGTCGGTCTCCAGGCCGGCGCGGGCCGGCCGTTCAGGGGGCCTGCTCGGGGTCCGGGTAGCGGGCCGCCACCGCGCGGGCCCAGCCCGCCACCAGGCCGCGCAGTTCCTCGGGCGCTTCCACGGTCACGGCCGGCCCGTAGCTGAGCGCCAGCGAGGCCGCCCACAGCAGGTCCGGCAGCGCCAGGGTCACGGTCACCCCGCCGTCCGGCTGGGTCTCCACTGTTTCCCAGGCGGGCCGGTTGCTGAGGGCCAGGTGGGCGGCCTCCGCCGCGAAGCGCAGGCGTGCCTGCACGTGCGGGCCGGCGGCCTCCAGGTTCAAGTGGCGGCGGGCGTCGAAATCGGCCGGCGGCTCGAAGCGAGCGGCCAACACTTGCGCGGCGCGGATGCGGTCCACGCGGAAGGCGCGCACCGCCTGGCGCAGATGGCAGAAGCCCAGCAGATACCACCAGCCCCGGCTGTGCGCCAGCGCATACGGGTCCACCTCGCGCTCGGCCGGCTCCGGCCGGCTGGAGGTCTGATAGACCAGGCGCAGGCGCTTCTGCTGGTGCAGGGCGCCGCGCAGGGTCTGCAGCAGCGGCGCGAACTCGCCCAGGCCGGGCCGGTACAGGCCGGTGGTGACGAGCGCGCGCCGCGCCCAGGCGATCTCGTCCTGCTGGTCGTCCGGCAGCACGTTCTCCAGCTTGGCCAGGGCGCTGCGGGCGGCCGCCTCGTAGAGCTGGCCCCACAGTTCGCCCACCAGGCCGGTGCCCAGGCTGACGGCCACGGCCTCCTCCGGCGAGAAGACCAGCGGCGGCATCTTGTAGCCGCGCACCAGCGAGAAACCACCCTGCGGCCCGCGCTCGGAGTAGACCGGGATGCCCATCTCGTCCAGCATGGCGATGTAGCGGTGCAGCGAGCGCACCGAGACGCCCAGGGCCTGCGCCAAGTCGGCGGCCTTCTGGTTGGGCTGGCGCTGAAGCAGCAGGATCAGGGTGATCAGCCGGGTGGCGGCGTTGGGCATGGGGCGCTAGCGCAGCGGCATCAGCACCTGGGTCTGCAGCGCCTCGGGCGCGGCCTCATTCGGGTCGGTCAGATAGACCTCGTACACCACGCCCGTGGCTTCGCGGCCATTGGCCTTCAGCCAGGCCGTCAGCGCTTCGTAGACGTGGTGCATCTGGTCGTACGGGCCGACGTGCAGGCCGGCCACGATCTGGCCGCCCGGGATCAGGGCCGGCTGGATGGCCCCCTGGCCGGGCAGCGGCCGCGCCACCGGGAAGCCCATCTCCACATCCAGGTTCTGCATATCCATGTTGTGATAGGCGGCGTACGGCGGGCCGGCCGGATGCTCGCCCAGCTGCCCCAGGTATTGGGCGACGGCGCCGAACGCCTGGCCCATGGCCTGGGCCAGATCCTGCACGGCGCTGTGCGTTCGAATGGCGAGGGTGGGTTGGGGCGGGCGGTTGAGCAGTTCACACGTGGTTGACATGAATGGCCTCCTGAATGACCTCACCCTAGCACCACTATATGCCAGATCCTGACATGATTGACGCCCGGTGGCTCAAAAAGGGCGCCAACTGCCACGGCAGCTGGCGCCCAGTCGGACCAAGTCGGTCAGCTTAGGGCCGTCAGGCCTTCTCCACCGGCACCTGGACCTCGGTCACACAGTCGGGGTCGTTCTGGTTCCCGTCGCCCTTGGTCTGCAGGTAGATCTCGCGCGGCGCGCCCACGCTGCGATAGCCGTTGGCCTCGATCCACGGGAACAGGGCGTCATACACCTGCGTGAGCGTGGCATACGGGCCGTGGTGGACGGCGCTGGCGACCGCGGCCGCCGGCAGATCATAGACCTGGACGCGCTCGCTGGGCGGCACCGCGCCGCTGATGGGCTGGCAGACCTCGGCGTCCACGTTGTGCTCGGTATAGCCCTCTTCGTAATACAGGGTCAGGCACGGGCCCGCGAACTGCGCCCGCTGCCGGCCGAGGTAGGCGTACAGCTCGTTCCACAGCCCGCCCTGCTGGCTGTAGGTGGGGATGGTGCCGCGCACCGAGGCGATGCGCAGCGGCTCGACCTTCTTGATGACGACATCGTACTTGGACATAGCGGCCTCCTGTTCGATCTGGCTCAGCCGGGCCGCCACCCGATCCAGGCGCTCCTGTTCCTCGCGCACGCGCGCCGCCTGCTCAGCCTGGCGCAGGCGCAGCATCCCGCGCAGCTGCTCGGGTGAGACGCCTTCGTCCAGCAGGCGCGCCACCTGGTCGAGCGAGAAGCCCAGGTCCTTGAGCGCCAGGATGCGGTTCAGACGCGGCAGCTGGCTGGCCGAGTAGTAGCGGTAGCCCGTGAAGCGGTCGACCTCGGCCGGCCGCAGCAGGCCCAGCTCATCGTAGTGGCGCAGGGCCTGGATGGAGACCTGGCTGAGCTTTGAGAAATCTCCGATCTTGAGCATGGCAGGCGGTCCCGCGGGCGGGCCGGGGCGCAGCGCTGCGCCCCGGCGGGAAGCTTCACGGCCAGGATACAGTCTCGGGCGACCGGAGAGTCAAGGGCCAGTTCAATAGCCGGCGGCCACGTCCACACGGTTGGGGAGCGGCTCGCCGCGCGCGGCGGCGTTGAGGCTGTGGGCCAGCTCGGCGGCCAGGCGGGCGTTGTGCTCGCGCACCAGGTCGATGCGGTGCGGGCTGAGCACGACGTTGTCCAGCTCATGAAAGGGGTGCTGCGCCGGCGGCGTGTGCGCGCGGGAGGCCGCGTCCGTGGGGTAGCTGTACCAGACGTCCAGGCCGGCGGCGGTGAGGATGCCGTCCTTCAAGGCCTGATAGAGCGCGGCCTCCTGCACCACGGCCGCGCGCCCGACGTTCACCAGGAAGGCCGGCCGCGCCAGCCGCTCCAGCTCCTCCGCGCCCACCAGGCCGCGCGTCTCGGCCGTGAGCGGCAGGGTGATGATCAACACATTGGCGCGCGGCAGCAGCGCGCGCAGCGCGCCCACCGGATGGACCTCGGCCGGGTAATCCAGGGCCGGCGCGCCGGGCCGGCGCCGCACGCCGATCACGTTCATCCCCAGCCCGTGGCACATTCGGCCGGTCAGCTGGCCGATGGCCCCGAAGCCCAGCACCAGCACGGTCCGGCCGGCCAGCAGGATCGACGGGCTGGGCGCGTAGCGCATCTCCCAGTTGTGCTGCCGCAAGGCGCGGTCGGCCGGCACCACGAACTTGGCCGCCGCCAGCAGCAGCGCCACGGCGCCCTCGGCCGTGGGAACAGTGGGCCAGCGGCTGTTGTGCAGGCTGAGGGCCGGGAACTCCAGCAGCAGGGCGCGCAGGGGTTCAGGCACGCCCGTGAACGGGACGAGCACCGCGCGCAGCGCGGGGCTGGCCGTCAGGTGGCCGCGCTCGGGCGCGTTGGCCACCAGGATCTCGGCCTCGGGCGGGACGTTCAGCCCGGCGGTGAGCTGTACGGCCGGGTCTAGCTGGGCGCGCAGAGCGTCCAGCACGGCGGGTTCGAAGGCTTCGAGGAGATGGACGGCGAGGGGCATGGGTCACCTGTGGGGAAGCGGCGGGCGCCGTCATCTTAGCCCAAAGCCGGCCGGTAGTACAATCCGCCCCGCCATGATCACGCTTACCAATCCCCGCAACCCGCACGTCAAGCAAGCGCGCCAGCTCCAGCAGCGCAAGGTCCGCGACGAGACCGGCCTGTTCGTGGTGGAGGGCATCCGCCATGTGGGCGAGGCGGTCTCCGCCGGCGCCACCATCGAGTACCTGTGTTACGCGCCCGACCTGCTGGAGAGCGGCTTTGCGCGCGAGTTGGTGGAGGCGCAGGCGGCGGCCGGCCGGCGGGTGTATGCCCTGGCCCCGGACGTCTTCCGCTCCCTGGCCGAGAAGGACAACCCGCAGGGGCTGCTGGCCGTGGTCCGCCGGCCCCGCCTGGCGTTGACGGACTTACAGCCGGCCCGCCACAACTGGCTGGTGGCCGTGGCCAAGCCGCAGGACCCCGGCAACATCGGCACCATTATGCGGACCGTGGACGCGGTCGGCGCCAGCGGCCTGCTCCTGCTGGACGGCGGCGCCGACCCCACGCACCCCAACGCCGTGCGCGCCAGCCTGGGGGCTTTGTTCTGGATGCCCGTGGTCAGCGCGGCCTTCGGCGATTTTCTGGCCTGGGCGCGCGGCGCCGGCTACCAGCTGTGCGGCACGTCCGAGAAGGGCGCCCTGGATTACCGCGCCGCGGCCTATCGCCGGCCCGCGATCCTGCTGCTGGGCAGCGAGCGCGACGGCCTGACGGCCGAGCAGGAAGCGGCCTGCGACCTCATGGTGCGCCTGCCGATGGCCGGCCGGGTGACCTCGCTCAATCTGGCCGTGGCCGCTGGCGTGCTGTTGTACGCCATGCAGGCGCGGTTTGAGCGCGGGTCGTAACACCCGCCGCCGGCCCCTCCCGCGAACGTTTGTGAACTTGAGCCCCCTCCACCCCACGCCCGTGGGGTGAACACCCCATGCCGGCCGCCGCCGGCTAGGGCGGCCGCCCCACGCGCGCCAATCCCAAACGGCCACCTCCGCCAATAAGAAATGGGGTGCCGGCCGGATTTACCTGGCCGGCGCGCCCGCCTACAGTGGAAGTGCGCCTCCCCCACACTGGAGGCGCATGGAGGGCGCCATGTTCGGCATTTGGGTC
>JAEURL010000381.1 GCA_016789165.1 Anaerolineales bacterium
GCCCGCTCAGGCCCACCCCTCAAAAAAAACAGCCCGGGCGCCGGTCGCCGCGGGCTGGCATTAGACGATCCACCGCCGGCTACTGGAGCCCCACCAGCTCATACACCGTCACAGGCTGGACCTTGCCTTTCACGTGCATGGCCTCCAGCGGATTGACGACCACCTCGTCTTTGACGGCCTGGTAGACCTCTTCGCTGATGATCACCTTGCCGGGGACACCGTTTTCCTGGATGCGCTTGGCGGTGTTTACCGTGTCGCCGATGATGGTGTAATCCAGCCGGTCCTTGGTGCCCACCAGCCCCACCACGGCCTCGCCCATGTGCACGGCCACACGGAAGTTCAACCGGAACTGCGGCTCCATGGTGTCGCGCAGGTCGGTGATGTCGTCCCGCATCTGGATGGCGGCCCGCACGGCGCGCAGGACATGGTCCGACTGATCATGCGGGGCGTTAAAGAACGCCATCACGGCGTCGCCGATGTACTTATCGACCGTGGCCTCCTGCAGCAGCATGGCCTCGGCCGCCGTGCCGACGTAGCGGTTGAGCTTCTCGATCACGATCTCGGGGTCGAGCGTCTCGCTCAGGGTGGTGAAGCCCTGGATATCGGCAAAGACGATGCTGACCGTGCGGCGCACGCCGCCCAGCTTGAGGCTGTTCACGTCCAGGCGCTCCACCACCTGGGGCGGCACCATGCGGGTGAAGACCTCGTACTTATTCTGCAGGCGTTTTTTCTCGGTGACGTCGTCCACCACGATGGCCAGGCCCTGGCTGCCCTGGCCGCTGTCCCGCAGGGGCGAGACGTTCAGGTTCCAATTGACCAGGCCGCGCAGCGGCAGGGTCGGGTTGACCTCATGCCCCACCATCGGCCGCTGTTCAGTGCGCACCCGCGACACAACTTGCGACAACGTCTCGCCGATGGGCAGGGCCTGGCTGAGCGGCTGGCCCTCGATCTGCGCCCGGCTCAGCCCCAGGATCTGCTCGGCGGCGTGGTTGCAGAGCGTAATCATGTCGCCGACATCGGTGGTGATGACGCCGGAGGCCATCGAGGCGAAGACGTTATCCAGCAGCTCTTTCAGTTCTACCACCTGCTGGTATTGGCGGGCGTTCTCGATGGCGATGGCGGCCTGGGTGGCGAAAGCCGCCAGCAGGTCGCGCTCCTTCTCGGTGAACAGGCCGGTGCGGATGCGGTTATCGACGTAGATCACGCCGGTGACGCGCTCTTTGAATTTCAGCGGCACGCACACGATGGAGCGCAGGTTGTAGCCGATGACGCTTTCCTGCGCCGAGAAGCGCGGGTCGGCCGCGGCGTTGGTGGTCACCACCGGCTGGCCGGCCTCGGCCACCGTGTTCAGGATGGTCCGGCTGACCTGGAAATCGGACTTATTGAGGGTCTCGCGCTCCATGCCGCGCGCGATGCGGAACTGCAGCTCGCCGCGCTCGTCCTTGAGCATCAGGAAGCCGCGCTCGGCGCTGGTCAGGCGGATGATGGTGTCCATCACCTCGCTCAAGACCGTGGTCAGGTCGAGCGACGAATTGACGACCTCGGCCGTGGCCGCCAGGGCGCGCAGGCGGCCCAGTTCGGCCTCCTGGGCCGCCACCTGGGGCTGGATCTTCTCCAGGCTGTCGCGCAGGGTGTTCAGCCCGTCCAGCACCGTGGCCGGCACCCGGCCGGCGATTTCACGCTGGTTGCCGAGTGTGGTCCGCGCCTCGGCGGCCAGCCGGCCTAATTCGCCGACCAGTTTGCCGAGCGCAGGGGTAGGTGTGGTGGGGACGGCAGGCATACCGGGCTGGGGCTCCTCCACGCGGCCAGACGGCCGCGCGAAATGATTATACGTCATCCAGTTTGAACAGCAAAGAACGGGAGGGTCAGCGCCCGGCCAGCCAGCGCGTGATGACGGTGCGGGTGGAGGCAAAGGCCAGGTCGGCCGGCAGGTCAGCCGGCGCGAAGTAGCCGGCCGCCGCGGCGTCGTCGCCGGGTGTCAGCGAACCGCCCACGGCCTCGGCCCGGTAGACGATGAGGATGTCCGCGCCCTCGGCCGGCTCGGTCTTGGCGATCACGTCCAGCAGGGCCGTCACGCGGACGTGCAGGCCGGTCTCCTCGCGGACCTCGCGCTCGGCGGCGCGCGCCGGGTCCTCGCCGGCATCCACAAAGCCGGCCGGCATGGACCATTTGCCTTTTTCGGGGTCGCCCCGGCGCTGGATCAGGAGCAGCTGCTCGCCGCGCTCGACGATGACGGCCACCGCCACCTTAGGGTCAATGAAGTGGATCTTGCGGCAGGCCGGGCAGACCGGGCGCAGCACGCCTTCCACCAGCCGGCGCTCCAGGGTCTGGCCGCAGCGTAGACAGAACTTGTAATCGGCCGCGCGCGGCGGCAAAGGAGGCGGGGCGTTCACCGGCGGGCGAGCCAGGCCAGCGTGGCCCAGCCGGCCGCCAGGGCCGCGGTGAGCGCGCCCAAGCCCCAGGCCCAGTTGGCCAGCGGCAGGGTGGCGGGCGCCGCACTTAGCGGCGCCGGGAGGGCCGACGGGGCGGCCATTTCCAGCTCAGGGGTTTGGGTTTCCGCCGGGGCCGCCTGGCGGGCGGCGTCGTTGGCCGGCGGCTCAGCGCCCGTGCCGTAGGATTCCACCTGGGTGTCGGCCGTCCCGCCCGAGGCCGGGGCCGAGGCGCTGAACAGGGCCTCCGGGGCCGGCGTGGCGTCCACTGCCAGGGCCGCCGCCGGGGCCTCCTGCAGGGCGGCGCCCCCGGCCGCTTCCTTGGTGAGCGGGGCGGCGGCCGGCAGGGCCGGCGTCATCACGGCGGCGGCCAGCACCAAGGCAAAGGCCGCAGCGGAGAGCGACGTGGTCAGACGCAGCGCCGGGAAAAGCGCCTCAAAAAAACGGGGGCGCGGCCGGCGCAGGGCCCGGGCTTGTTCGACGGTCAGGGTGAAATTGCGCGGGGACTTAAAGGCGGGGAGGCCGCGCAAGGCCCGGGCTTGGCGGCGCAGATCAGACAACGCGGCGCTC
>JAEURL010000414.1 GCA_016789165.1 Anaerolineales bacterium
GGCACGCCCCTGGACACGGTCACGGCCCTGCTGCGCGGGTCCGTGGGCACGCCGGTGCGGATCAGCCTCCGGCGCGGTCAGGCTGACCTGGCCTTCACCATCAACCGCCAGCCCATCGCCTTGCCCTCGGTCACCTGGCAGATGGTGGCCGGCCAGCCGGACCTGGGCCTGATCGCGCTGAGCCGTTTCAGCGACCGCACGGCGCGGGAGCTGGAGCGGGCGGCGCGCGAGCTGGCCGCCCAGGGCGCGCGCCGCTACGTCCTGGATCTGCGCAACAACGGCGGCGGGCTGCTGGACGCGGCCGTGAACGTGGCCGGCCAGTTCCTGGACGGCGGCGTGGTGCTGGTGGAGACCAGCCGCGACGGCGGCGAGAAGACCTACACGGCGCCGGCCGCGCCTGGCCCGTTAACGGCCGCGCCCCTGGCCGTGCTCGTCAACGGCAACACCGCCAGCGCGGCCGAGATCTTGGCCGGCGCCCTGCTGGACCGCGGCCGCGCGCCGCTGATCGGCCAGACCACCTTCGGCAAGGGCTCGGTGCAGTACGTGTTCGCGCTCTCCGACGGTTCCAGCCTGCATATCACGGCCAACCGCTGGTTCACACCCAGCCGGCGCCAATTGGACCGCGTGGGCCTGCCGCCCACCATCGTCGTGACGCCGGCCCCGGATGGCGCCGACGCCGAGCTGGCCCAGGCGGTACAATACCTGTCCGAGAACCCGTGACCATGGCTAAAGACAAGAGTGACGCCCCCCAGATCGTGGCCAGCAACCGCAAGGCCGCGCACGATTACTTCTTGGAAGAGCGGCTGGAGGCCGGCCTGGCGCTGGTGGGCACCGAGATCAAGTCGATCCGCGCCGGCAAGGCCCAGATCAAGGAGGCCTACGTGCGCATTGAGAACGGCCAGGCCACCCTGCTCAACGCCCACATCGCCACCTATGACCCGGCCGCGCGGTTCAACCATGATCCGCTCCGGCCGCGCCGGCTGCTCCTGCACAAGAAGGAGATCCGCAAGCTGGGCGAACAGGTGCAGCAGAAGGGCTACACGCTCATCCCCGTCAAGCTGTATCTGGTCAAGGGGCGGGCCAAGCTGGAGATCGCGCTGGCGCGCGGCAAGAAGGACTACGACAAGCGCGCGTCGATCGCCAAACGCGACGCCGAGCGCGAGATGCGGCGCGAACTAGGCCGGCGGGAGTGAGGGCCCAGGCGGGCTGTTCGCGGCGCGAACTAGGCCGGCGGGAGTGAGGCCCAGGCGGGTTGTTCGCGGTGGGAGCACGGCCGGCGAGGCCGATCAGCCCACTCTAAAGACCACGGCTGAAGGACGGAGGCCGCCCATGCTCGGCCTTCGTCTTTGTCCTGGGCCCTAACCCAAGGCTTCGCCCAGCAGCAGCCCCACCAAGCCGACCACGATCCCCAGGTGCAGGAAGACGTTCAGGTCCGTCACCCACCCCAGGTCCCAGAACTGCAGCACAAAATTCAAGAGCACCAGGCCGACCGCGAGAAAGACCGGCAGGCCCTTGTAGCGGGCGATGAAGCTGGAGATGCGGTTAAGCCAGATCACGCGTTTGCTCCTGGCGCCGGTTTGCGGCGGCCGGCGGTCCGGGCCTTGGCTTCGTACGGCTTGAAGCGGCCGGCGATGCGCTCCGGCACGCGCCCGGTGAGGGCGACACCCTTCTCGCGGTGCTCGCTGGACTCCACCACCCCCTGTTCGTGGAAGAGCGAGATAAGCCCGCCTTTGCTGTACGGGATCAGCACCCGCAGCGGCACCAGTTGGGCGTACAACTCGGCCTCCACCTGCTCCAGCAAAGTCGGCACGCCCACTCGCGTCAGGGCCGAGATCGGCACGGCCGGCCCCGGCAGATCAGCCAAGGCCGGCAGCGCGGCCAGCGCCGCGCCGGCCGGGAGCTTGTCGGATTTATTGAGGGCCAGCAGCACGGGCACGTCGTGGACATTGAGCTCATCCAGGGTGTCCTGCACGGCCTGCACCTGCTGGCGCGCGTTGGGGTGCGTCACATCCACGACGTGCAGGATCAGGTCGGCCTCGCCGATCTCCTCCAGCGTGGCGCGGAAGGCGGCCACCAGGGTCGTCGGCAGCTTCTGGATGAAGCCGACCGTGTCCGTGAACAGCGCCGGATGTTTGCTGGGCAGCAGCACGCGGCGCGTGGTCGGATCGAGCGTGGCGAAGAGCTGATCGGCCGCCAGCACCTCGGGCGCGCCCACCAGGGTGTTGAGCAGCGTGCTCTTGCCGGCGTTGGTGTAGCCCACGATGGCGACCACGGGGATGGCGCTGCGCTGGCGTTGGGCGCGGTGCCGCTGGCGGTGGGCACGCACCTTTTCGAGTTCGGCCTTGAGCTGGCTGATGCGCCGGCCGATCTCGCGCCGGTCGGACTCAAGCTGGGTCTCGCCCGGTCCGCGCAGGCCCACGCCGCCCGTGCCGCCGCGGCCGGCCGCGCCGCCGGCCTGCCGGGCCAGGTGCGTCCACTGGCGCGTCAGGCGCGGGAGCCGGTATTGATACTGGGCCAGCTCCACCTGCAGGGCGCCCTCGCGGGTGTGGGCGTGCTGGGCGAAGATATCCAGGATCAGGGCCGTGCGGTCCAGCACGCGCACCTTCTCGCCGAAAATGCGCTCCAGCTCGCGCTGATGACGCGGCGAGAGCTCCTCGTCGAAGATCACCACGTCGGCCAGGGTCTCCTCGACGAAGGCGCGCACGTCCTCCACCTTGCCGGAGCCGATAAAGGTGTTGGGATCGGGGTGGTCGATCTTCTGGTAGGTCTCGCCGATCACGTTCAGGCCGGCTGTGTCGGCCAGCAGGGCCAGCTCAGACAGCGAGTCCTCCACGCCCAGCAGGTGCGGGGCGCTGCGCACCTCCACGCCCACCAGGAAGGTGCGTTCTTGCGGCGGTTTGGTTGGTTGAATGGTTCGGGCCATAGGTCAGGGTAGTCCCAAGATTACCAGGGCGCGCGGGTGCTCCACCACGAATTCAAAACGCACCGTCAGCTTGGCGCCGGCCGGCACGTTCAGCTTCCACTCCAGCAGGTTGAGGTCGCTGTGCTCGGCCGGCCGCGGATCGGCCGCCTCCAGGCGGACCTTGATCTGCTCGTCGCGGGCCAGCGGCAGCTGATCACGCACCAGCACGGTCTGCGGCGCGTCGCGCAGGTTCTCGAGCTCGACCTTGTAGCCGTAGCGGATGCGGCGCTTATCGCCGATAAACGATTTGTCCACGTCGCGGGTGGTCAGCTCGCGCTCGACGCGCAGGCGCTCGTCGGCGCCCAGGAACAGCTCCACCTCGCGGTTCGGCGGCGTCAGTTCCAGTTCCGTGGCGCCCAGGTACTCGTCATCTTCAAAGAGCTGGGCCCGGCCGGGCAGCAGCGTAAAAGCCGACTCGTTCTTGACCTTGGCGCGCCGGTAACAGGCCGCGGCCAGCTTGGGCGCCGTCACGTAATCCAACGCCGGCTTGAGCGGGA
>JAEURL010000429.1 GCA_016789165.1 Anaerolineales bacterium
GCGCGTCGTTGACGCCATCGCCTACCATCGCCACCCGCCGGCCCCCGCGCTGCAGCTCAGCCACCTTCTGCTCCTTGTGCTCGGGCAGAACCTCGGCAAAAAACGTGTCGATGCCCAGCGCCTCAGCCACGGCCGCCGCCACCGCCCGGCTGTCACCGGTCAGCATCGCCACTTGCACGCCCATCGCCTGCAGGCGTTGCACGGCAGCGCGGCTCTCCGGCCGGATCAGGTCGGCTAGAGCCAGGCTGGCGGCCGGCCGCCCGGCCACCACCAGGTGCACCACGCTCTGGCCCTGCGCGCTGGCGGACCGCTCGAAGCCAGCCAGCGGCTCAGGCAGGGTCAGGCCCAGGCTCTCCAGCAGACGCGGCCCGCCAATCTGGATCGTCTGCCCCTGCCATTGGGCGCGGATGCCCCGGCCGGCCAGCGCCTCAAACTGAGCGACCGCTGGCAGGTCCAGGCCGCGTTCGGCAGCGCTGCGACGGATGCCGCGGGCGATCAGGTGCTCGGAGTCGCCCTCGCCGGCCGCCGCCAGGGCCAGCGCGCTGGGCTCATCCCAGCCCTCCGCCGTCGCCAGGCCGACCACGCCAAACTCGCCCCGCGTGAGCGTCCCGGTCTTGTCAAACAAAACGACGTTGATCTCACGCGCGGCTTCCAACGCCAGCCGGTCGCGCACCAGGATGCCGTTCCGAGCGCCCAGAGCGGTGCTGATGGCCACCACGAGCGGGACCGCCAGGCCCAGCGCATGCGGGCAGGCGATCACCAGCACCGTGGCCACGCGTTCGATCACGGCCACGTCAAACCCAAGGGCCAGGGTCCAGGCGATGGCGGTAATGGCCGCCACCGCCAGGGCGATCCAGAACAGCCAGCCGGCGGCCTGGTCGGCCAGCACCTGGGTCCGAGACCGGCTTTGCTGGGCCGCCTGCACCAGGCGCATGATGCCGGCCAGGGCTGTATCGCCGCCGGTGGCCGTCACCCGCACCCGCAGGCTGCCCGCGCCATTCAGCGTGCCGGCGATGACGCGGTCTCCCGGGCCTTTGCGGATGGGCCGAGACTCGCCGGTCAGCATCGCCTCGCTCACGTCCGAGCCGCCCTCGACCACCTCCCCATCGGCCGGGATGCTGGCCCCGGGCCGCACCAGCGCCAGGTCGCCGGGCCGCAGGCGGTCCGCGGGCACCGTCTCGACGCCGCCATCAGCCCGCACCCGTTCGGCGGTGTCCGGCATGAGCCGGGCCAGTTCGTTCAATGCCCCGGAGGCCTGGCGGACACTGCGCATCTCCAGCCAGTGGCCCAGCAGCATGATATCGATCAGGGTGACCAGCTCCCAGAAGAAGCCCATTTGTCCGGGCAGAAATAGGGCCGCCAGGCTGTAAGCGAAGGCCACGCTGATCGCCAGCGAAATCAGGGTCATCATGCCCGGCTGGCGGTTCTGGAGTTCAGGCCCCGCCAGCTGGAGGAAGGGCACGCCGCCATACAGGAAGATCACAACCGACAGCAGGGGCTCGATCCAGGCGCTGCCTGGAAAAACCGGCATGGAAAAGTTGAGCAGGTGCTGGAGCATGGGGCTGTACAGCAGCACCGGGAGGGACAGCAGCAGCGCCGCCCAGAACCGCCGGCGGAACAGCGCCTCATGGCCGCTATGGTCGGCGTGCGCGCCGTGCCCGGCCGGCCTCTGGTCGTGACGGTCGTGGCCCATGGCCGCGTGGTCTTCAGCGGTGTGAGCGGCCTGCCCCCGCGCTTCCGGGTTCGGGGAGGTCCCGGCGGCCGGGCCGTGGCCCAACCCGGCATGATCGTGAGGCGGGCGTTCACTCTGAGCGGGCGCGGGCACAGGGCGCGCGTGCGGCTCAGGCGCGGCCGGCTGATCGGATGCTGGGTGATGTTCGGAGGGGGCTTGGTGATGGCTCATGACTACTCTCCTCGCGAATTGAGGGCCGGGCGGGTTTAGCTGGCCGAGACCGGACAGCCAGCCCACGCCGACTTCGCCCGGGCCGAGGCCTTTCAATATGACTGTCAGCCTTAGCATAGCAGTCCTATTTGGAGAGCAGCACCGGGTTTGAAGAATGGGTCCTCCTGCGCCGCAGCGAGCTGCGGCGCCAGGCCTTGACCGCGCTGGCCCAGTTGGCCGCCTTTGACGAGGCCCGGGCGATCTGGCCGCGGCCCG
>JAEURL010000446.1 GCA_016789165.1 Anaerolineales bacterium
CCACCAACTGGAAGTGAATTTCGGGGAATTCCGCAGCGAGGTCGAACTGCCGAGCCCCGTCGAAGTCGAGGGGATTGAAGCCGAATACGAAGACGGTTTTCTGCGCGTCACCTTGCCCAAGGCCAAGCCCCGCCGCGTGGAGATCGGCTAAGGCGCTGCGCGCTTGGCTGACGCTCGTCCCGCCGCCCAGCGGCCGCCGGCGCCGGCGGCCCGGCGCCTCGGCCCGGGTGACCGGCCGGCGCGTCCTTGGAAACCGCTCCCGGCCCCCGTTCGTCTTGGCAGAGCGATACCCAGCCGGCCGGCTGCAGCCCAGCCGAACGGCCCAGATTAACGGGGGCGGCCACACCGCATAACCATGACCGCGTCTAAATGGACCGCGTTACTCCCTGGATTGGAACCGGTTGGGCCGGAAGGCTTCGTCGCCCCGGACACGGCCTTCCTGACCATCAACCTGCCCGGCACGGAGGGCAAGGCCGGCGCTGACGACGAAGGCGCCGTCGGCGATCTGACCATCCCTGAAAACCTGGCCATCCTGCCGCTGCGCGGCGTGGTGGTCTATCCGTTGACGGCCATCCCGCTCACGGTGGGCCAGCCGCGGTCGGTGCGGCTGGTGGACGACGCCGTCGGCGGGCAGCGCATCATCGGGCTGGTGACCTCCAAGGACGCGGAGCTCGAGACGCCGGCCCCGGAGGACTTGTACGTCATCGGCACGGCGGCTGTGGTGCACCGCCTGTTCCGCGCCCCGGATGGCACGATCCGCCTGCTGGTGCAGGGGCTGGCGCGCTTCCGCCTGAACGGCTTCACGGCCACCGAGCCCTACCTGCGCGCCAACATCACGCTGTCCCCCGAGTCGTCGGAGGACAGCCTGGAAGTGGAGGCCCTGGTCCGCAACGTGCGCGAGGCCTTCCAGCGCGTGGCCGAGCTGGTGCCCTCCATGCCCGGCGAGTTGCTGGCGGCCGTGCTCAACGTGGACGATCCGCGCCAGCTGGTGTACACCATCGCCACCTACCAGCGCATGGAGCTGAAGGACGCCCAGGAGCTGCTGGAGATGGACTCGGTGACGGCCAAGCTGCGCCGGCTGCTGGGCTTGCTCACCAAGGAGCTGGAGGTCCTGGAGCTGGGCAAAAAGATCCAGAGCGAAGCCCAGTCCTCCATGGAGAAGGTCCAGCGCGAGTATTTCCTGCGCGAGCAGCTCAAGGCCATCCAGCGCGAGCTGGGCGAGAAGGACGAGCAGGCGGTCGAGATCGAGGAGTTCCGCCAGAAGATCGAGGCGGCCGGGCTGCCGGACGAGGCCCGCACGGAGGCCAACCGCGAGCTGGACCGGCTGTCTAAGCTGCCCACCGCCGCGGCCGAGTACGGCGTCATCCGCACCTACCTGGACTGGCTCACCAGCCTGCCGTGGAGCAAGGCCACGCCTGACAACCTGGATATCCCGCACGCCCGGACCATTCTGGACGAGGACCATTACGGGCTGAAGGACATCAAGGAGCGCATCCTGGAATTCCTGGCCGTGCGCAAACGCCGGCAGGAGCTGCGGGCGCAGGGCGGGCCGGCCGACGGCGTCGTGGACCATGTCCGCCGCGAACGCGAGGGCGTCATCCTGTGCTTTGTGGGCCCGCCCGGCGTGGGCAAGACCTCGCTCGGGCAGTCCATCGCCCGGGCCATGGGCCGCAAATTTGTGCGCCTGGCGCTGGGCGGCGTCCGCGACGAGGCCGAGATCCGCGGCTTCCGGCGCACCTACATCGGCTCGATGCCCGGTCGCGTGATCCAGAGCCTGCGCCGCGTGGAGAGCCGCAACCCGGTCTTCATGCTGGACGAGGTGGACAAGCTCGGCGCGGATTTCCGCGGCGACCCGGCCTCGGCCCTGCTGGAGGTGCTGGACCCGGAGCAGAACCGCGAGTTCCGGGACCACTATCTGGACGTGCCGTTCGACCTCTCGCAGGCCATGTTCATCACCACGGCCAACACCCTCGAGCCGATCCCGGCGCCGCTGCGCGACCGGATGGAGATCATCAGCCTCTCCGGCTACACCGAGCGTGAAAAGCTGGCCATCGCCCGCCATTACCTGATCCCGCGCCAGGTGAAGGAGAACGGCCTGCGGCCGGGGGAGGTGGAATTTGACGACGCGGCCCTGGCGCAGATCGTCCGCAGCTACACGCGCGAGGCCGGCGTGCGCGGCCTGGAGCGCCAGATTGGGGCGATCTGCCGCAAGGTGGTGGTGAAGCTGGCCGAAGCGGAAGGCGCCGGCGGCGTGGCCGTGACGGCCGCGGACGTGGAGCGCTACCTGGGCCGGCCCGAGTACTTCTACACCGAGGAGGTCGCCGAGCGCACGGCCCTGCCAGGCGTGGCCACGGCCCTGGCCTACACCCCGGTCGGCGGCGACATCATGTTCATCGAGGCCACCCAGATGCCGGGCGGCAAGGGCTTCCAGCTCACCGGCCAGCTGGGCGAGGTGATGCAGGAATCGGCCCGGGCCGCGCTCTCCTACGTGCGCGCCAACGCCAAAGCCCTGGGCCTGGCGGAGGACTTCTTCGGCCGCTACGATATCCACCTGCACGTCCCGGCCGGCGCCACGCCCAAGGACGGCCCCAGCGCGGGCGTGACCATGGCCGCCGCCCTGACCTCGCTCGTCAGCGGCCGGCCGGTGCGCAAGGAGGTGGGCATGACGGGTGAGATCACCCTGCGCGGCCAGGTCCTGCCGATCGGGGGCGTGAAGGAGAAGGTGCTGGCCGCGCACCGCGCCGGCCTGCGCACCGTCATCCTGCCGCGCCGCAACGAGAAAGACCTGGACGACGTGCCCGACGACGTGCGCCGCGACATCAAATTCATCTTCGCCGACCGGGTGGAGGAGGTGCTGGCCGCGGCGCTGGAACCGGCCCGCCGGCCGGCCCGCAAAGCCGCCCGCCCGGCGGCGCGCAAATGAGCAGCCGGCCCAGCCGGCTGGTGATTGGGAGACACTGTGACACACAAAGTGATGTTAGTTGACGACGACCGGACTCTGACCGGTCTGCTAAAAACGCTGCTGGAATTGGACGGCTTCGACGTGGCCGTCGTGGCCCAGGTGGCCCAGGTGCCGACGCAGATCCAAACCCAGCACCCGGACGTGATCGTGATGGACGTCCATCTGGCGGATGGCGACGGCCTGACGCTCCTGCGCCAGCTGCGCGCCGATCCGCCCACCCAGGCCCTGCCGATCATCATGGCCTCCGGCATGGACCTGGAGGACCAGTGCAAGGATGCCGGGGCGACGGCTTTTGTTCTGAAGCCGTATCCGCCGGATCAGCTGACCGAGACCATTCAAAAG
>JAEURL010000486.1 GCA_016789165.1 Anaerolineales bacterium
TTCGGCCTGGCCGCCGCGGCGGTCACTTACGGCATCGGCCGGCTGGTGGGCGTCAGCCTGGCCGGCTGAGCCGAGCACGCCCCGGTTAAACGGCAGCGGCGGCGCCCGATGATCGGGCGCCGCCGCTGTGGGTTGTGCGCCAGGTGCGCCGCTGGTCAGGCCGGGACCTGCGGCAGGTGGGTCATGGCCTCTTCCACCATGGCGGCCGGGTACTCGTAGTCCTCCAGGCGGCCCTGGTGATAGGCGTCGTAAGAAGTCATGTCGAAGTGGCCGTGCCCGCTCAGGTTGAAGGCGATGACCTTCTTGGTCCCGTCGCGCTTGCAGGCCAGCGCCTCGTCGATGGCCACGCGCACCGCGTGGTTGGACTCCGGCGCCGGGATGATGCCCTCCGCCCGGGCGAACTGGACGCCGGCCTCAAAAGTGGCCAGCTGGTGCACGGCGCGGGCCTCCACATCGCCGTGGTCCACCAGCGCACTCACCTGCGGGCTCATGCCGTGGTAGCGCAGGCCGCCGGCGTGGATGCCCGGCGGCATAAAGGTGTGGCCGAGGGTGTGCATCTTGACCACGGGCGCCATTTGGGCCGTATCACCGTAATCGAACGTGTACTTGCCCTTGGTCAGGCTGGGGCAGGAGGCCGGCTCGGCGGCGATGATGCGCGTCTTCGTGCCATTGGTCAGGTTCTGATGGACGAAGGGGAAGGCGAAGCCGGCGAAGTTGGAGCCGCCGCCCGCGCAGCCGATGACGATATCGGGGTACTCGCCGGCCATGGCCATCTGCTCCAGCGTCTCCAGGCCGATGACGGTCTGGTGCAGCAGCACGTGGTTGAGCACCGAGCCGAGCGAGTACTTCTTGGCCCCGCCGCTGGTGGCCGCGGCCTCCACCGCCTCGGAGATGGCGATGCCCAGCGAGCCGGGGTTGTCCGGGTCCTGCTCCAGCAGCGAGCGGCCGTAGTGCGTCAGCTCGGTGGGGCTGGCGTGAACCTCGGCGCCAAAGTTCTGCATGATGATGCGGCGGTAGGGCTTCTGGTGGTAGGAGACCTTCACCATGAAGATCTCCAGGCTGATGCCGAACATGTTGCAGGCCATGGCCAGGGCGCTGCCCCACTGGCCGGCCCCGGTCTCGGTGGTAAGCGCCTTGGTGCCGGCCTCTTTGTTGAAGAACGCCTGGGCCACGGCGGTGTTGGGCTTGTGCGAGCCCACCGGGCTGGCGCCCTCATACTTGTAGTAGATGTGGGCCGGCGTATCCAGCGCCTGCTCCAGGCGCAGCGCGCGGAACAGCGGCGTCGGCCGCCAGAGCTTGTAGACCTCGCGCACCGGCTCGGGGATTTCGATCCAGCGCTCCGGGCTGATCTCCTGCATGATCAGGGGCATGGGGAACAGCACGCTCAGGAAATCCGGCGTCACCGGCTGGAGCGTCTGCGGGTGCAGCACCGGCTGGGGCGGCACGGGCAGGTCGGCATTGATGTTGTACCAGGCCTTGGGCAGCTTGCTCTCATCCAGCAGAAACTTGTGTTGCGCGCTCACGGTATGGGTCTCCTCTTTCAGATCAAAGTGATCGCTCAGTGGCTTCGGAGGCTTCCGGCTCGCCGCTGGCCGGCGCGGCCGCCACTTGGTCGCGGCCGCCGCGTTTCGCCTGATACAGGGCGTCGTCCGCGGCGCGCAGCAGGCGCTCGGCGGTCTGGCCATGCGCGGGATAGGCCGCCACGCCGGCCGAGACCGTGATCGGCCCCAGGCGCTGGCCGCGGTACTCCGGGTTGAGGTGGTGAAGTTCTTCGCGCAGGTGCTCGGCCCGCAGGCGGGTGATCTCCAGCGAGGCCTCCGGCAGAATCAACACGAACTCCTCGCCGCCGTAGCGGCAGGCCACGTCGCCGGCGCGGATGTGTACGCTCAGGAACTCGCCCACGGTCCGCAGCAGCAGGTCGCCGGCGGCGTGCCCGAAGGTGTCGTTAAAATCTTTGAAGTGGTCCAGATCCAGCATGATCAGGCCCACCGGATAGCCGCGCCGCGCGGCCCGGCGCATCTCCCGCTCCAGGGACTCCTCCATGTAACGGCGATTGAACATCCCGGTCAGCGCGTCGCGGATCGACTGTTGGCGCAGCGTCTCGCGCAGCTGCAAATTGCTGAGCGCCAGCGCCACGCCGTCCGCCACGGTCTGAGCCAGGCGCTGCTGGCCTTCCTGGGCCGCGGCCGGGCCGTCCAGGCGCAGGCTCAGCAGGCCAAAGGCCGTGCCCTGGACCAGCAGCGGCACGCACAGGCCGGCGCCGGGCGCCGGCGCCAGGTGCGGGCAGGCGCCCTCGGCTTCGCCGGCGGGGGTCAGGTGCGGGCGGCCGCGCCGCAGCGCCCAGCACTCGTCCAGGGCCAGGCTGCTCGGCGGAGCTGGCGCCTCCCCCCAGGCCGCCGCCGGCTCCGCCTGCTGGTGGCCGGGCTCGACCAGATAAATCACGCCGGAGCCGACCGGCAACAAGCGCGGCAAAAGCCGCGCCAGAACCACCTGCGCCTCGGCGGAGGTCCGGCAGCTCTGCAGCGTTTCGCTCAGCTCGCTCAGCAGCCCCAGTTCGGTGTTGCGCTGCTGCAGCTCGTTCAGCGAGTGGCTCAAATAGTCGTTGACCCGCTGGAGGGCGGCCTCGGTGCGCAGCCGCTCGGTGATATTCACCAGCACGGCCAGCGTGCCCGCGTACTGCCCCTCGCGCTGCAGCGGCATGGCCGAGACCAGGACCGGGATCTCGTAGCCATCCTTGGCCAGCAGGCGGGCCTCGTAGCTGCCGGCGACGCCGCCCGGCCGCCGGGCGGTCTGCTCGGCGACCACGAGTTGGCTGTCCGGGGCCACGATCCGCGACCAATGCTGGCCGGTCAGTTCGCCGGCGGTGTAATCCAGCAGCTTAAGCAGGGACGGGCTGATCAGCTGCATGCGCCCCTGCGCGTCCTCCAGCACCAGGCCCTCCGACATGGCCTCGGTGATGGTGGCGCTCAGCTGACGCTCGCGTTCGGCGGCGGCCGTGGCGCGGACGGCCGCGGCCTCGGCGGCCTGCCGGCGGGCCACCTGGTAACCCAGCAGGCCCAGCGCCAGGGGCGCCAAAGCGGCCAGCCACCCGGCCGGCCGGCCGGCCGGATCCAGCCAGCCAGCCAGCCCCGCCAGGGCCAGGCCTAACCCCGCGCCGGCCAGCGGCAGAGCCCACACCGGCCAGGGCCGGCCCCCCGAATTAGCGGCCATGCGCGCTGCCGCTTAGCCTTTCTTCGTCTTCATCTGATCCATCGCCGCGCTCACGCCTTTGAGCACGTTGCCGGCCACATTGGCCGCCGCGCCGCCGCTGACGGCGGCCTCCACCTGGCCGGCCAGCGGGGCCGGCAGCTTCTGCTTGAGAAAATCCAGCACCGTGGTCACCGCCGTGCGCGCCTGCGCCTCCGGCAGGCCAGCCTTGGCTGCCACCAGTTTGACGAGCTCGTCCATATGCAATTCTCCTGTAAACAAGAGGCAAGTTGCCGAAGATGGTAACTCGAACGGGATAAAAGTCAATCAGTCAGCCAGCTGGGCCTCGCCCTCGGCCGGCGGGATGTCCGCCACGATGGTCTGGTTGCGGCCCTGGCGTTTGGCGCGGTACAGGGCGGCGTCGGCCGCGCCGAGCAGCAGCGCCGGCGTGGCGGCATGGAGCGGAAAGATCGCCACGCCCAGTGACACCGTGATCTGCCCGAGCGGCTGGCCGGAGTAGCTCACCTGCAGCTGGGTTGCCTCATAGCCGATCTGCTCGGCCCGGTGCTGCACCACCTCGGCCGGCGCCCCCGGCAGGATCAGCACAAACTCCTCGCCGCCGTAGCGGCAGGCCACGTCCTCGCCGCGGATCTGCCGGCGCAGGAGCACGCCCAATTCGCGCAGCAGCACGTCACCGGCGCCATGGCCGAAAGTGTCATTGAAGCGCTTGAAATGGTCGATGTCCAGCACGATCACGCCGACCGGGGTCTGGCCGCGCGCCGCGCGCCGCAGTTCCCGCTCCAGCGTCTCCTCCATGTAGCGGCGGTTGAACAGGCCGGTCAGCGAGTCGCGCACGGACTGGTTGCGCAGGGTCTCACGCAGTTTCAGGTTGGCCAGCGCCAGGGCGATGTTGTCGGCCACGGTCTGCGCCAGCTGGCGCTCCCCCTCGGTAAAGGCGGCGCCGGCCGCCGCGTCCAGCAGGGTGAGCACCCCCACCGCCTCGCCCTGGGCCATCATCGGCGCGCACAGGTAGGCGGCGGCCGCCCCCACGTGACGGCAATCCGGGCCGGCGCGCAGGCCGGCGTCCGCGCCGTGCAGCCGGCCGCGCCGCAGCGCCCAGCACTCGGGCGGCGTGAAGACCTGGCTGGCGCCCGCCAGGTCACCCCAGACGACCTCGGCCTCCACCAGGTTGCGCGAATTGCTGGTCAGCGCCACCAGGCCGGCCCGGCCGGGGAAGAGGCGCGGCGCCATGTCACGGATGACGGCCGCGGCTTCGTCACCGGTCATGCAGCTCTGCAGCAGGCCGCTCATGGTGTTCAGCAGGGCGATTTCCTGGTTGCGCTGCTCCACCTCGGCCAAGCCCTGGATCAGGCGCTCATTGGCGCCGGTGAGGGCCTCTTCGGCCTCCTTGCTCTCGGTAATGTCGATGTTGGTGGCGATGAAGCCGGTGACGACGCCGGCCTCGTCGCGCAGGGCCGCCGCGCTGCCGTGCACCCAGGTGACGTGCCCATGCGGGCCCTGGAAACGGTATTCGGTGTTGAACGCGCGCACGGCGGCCACGGCCGCGTACCACTCGGCCATCACCCGGGCGCGGTCCTCCGGATGGATGGCCGCCACCCAGCCCCGGCCGAGGGCTTGCTCGAAGGTCAGGCCCGCCATCGCCTGCCAGCGGTCGTTGACGAAGACGCAATCGCCGTTGAGCGCGCCCTGGAAGATGCCCACCGGCGCCAGGGTGGCCAGCGCCCGGAAGCGCTGCTCGCTCTCGGCCAGAGCGGCCTCCGCCCGCGCCTGCTCGCTCAAGTCGGTGATGACCGAGATGGAGCCGGCGACGGCGCCGGCCTGGTAACGCGGCACCGCCGAGACGGATACCGATAGCGGCGTCCCGTCCGCGCGCTTCAGGCGCAGGGGGTAGGCGCTGGCCTCCCCCGCCCGCCGGCGCACGTTCTCGGCCGCCAGCGCGGGCTGATCCGCCTCCCAGACAATCTCGGCCGATGTGCAGCCCAACAGAGTCTCGGCCGGCTGGCCGAGCATGGCCGCAAAGGCCGGGTTGGCGTACTCCAGACGCTCCTGATCGTCGGTGACCACCAGCCCCTGGCCCATGGTAGTCATCACCTGCAGGGCGAAGTCCCGCTCCTGCTTCAGGGCGGTGTCCAACAGCCGGCGCTCGGTGACATCCAGCAGCGAAACCACGATCGCGGCGGACTGACCCTCCGCCGGCGGCGTGACCGGCTGGGCGGTGACGGCCACCCAGGCCAGGCCGCCGGCCGGCTGGCGTACGCCCACCACCACATCGCGCACGGCCTGGCCGGTGCGCTGCGCCTGCCGGACCGGCCCATCCGCCTCCGGCAGCGGCCCACCGTCCTCGCATGCGACCTGGGCCAGCGGGTCATGGCCCAGGATCTGGTCGGCCGGCAGGCCCAGGATGCGTTCGGCGCTGGGGTTGTGGGTGGTGACGCGGCCGGCGGCGTCGTAGACCAGCAGGCCGGCCTCCAGCGCGTCGAGGGCGGAGTGAATGCGCGCCCCGCTGGCGGCCAGGCGGGCCTCGGCCAGGCGGCGCCGGCCCAGTTGATAAGCGAAGAGGCCCAGCACCAGCGGCGCGGTGTCGATGAGCCAATGCAGCGGTGTGTGGGTGTGGATGAGCCACCAGCTGGCCGGCGTCAGCGGCGCCGGATGCAGGACCAGCAGGTCTACCAGCCAGGCCGTCACCGGGAAGGCGACCCCCAGCGCCACGCCGGCCAGGGTGACGTTGCGCAGGAGATGGTCGGACGGGCGCAGGCTGGCGCTCATTTCAGCAGGCCGGCCGGGAAGCCAGAGGCCTCATGGCTTAGCCGGGATGATCAGGATCAGGCCGGCCAGGATCGTGTCGCCGTCGCCCATGCCGTTGGCGATGCGCAGGTCGGCCACGGTAGTCTCATACCGCGCGGCCAGGCTGGTCAGCGTGTCACCGGGCTGGATGGTGTAGGCCAGCGGCCGGCGGGTGGGGTTGGGGATGTTCAGGGTCTGGCCGACGCGCAGGGTGTCGCCGCTCAGGCTGTTGGCGGTGCGGATGGACGTCATCGTCACCCCATACCAGACCGCCAGGCGCTGCAGCCGGTCGCCGGCCCGGACGACGTGCACGATGTAGACGCCGGTCGGCGTGACCGTGGGCGGGGCCGGCGTGCGCGTGGGCGTGACGGTGGGGATGAAGAGCGCCTGGCCCACGCGCACTACGTCCGAGGTCAGATTATTGGCGGCCTTGAGCGAGTTCAGCGTGAGGCCGAAGCGGCGGGCGATCACCAACAGTTGGTCGCCGGCCTGGACGATGTACGTGCTGCCGGCCGGGCGCGGCGTGCCGGTGGGCTGCGGGGGCGGCACGGCCAGCACCTGGCCGGTGCGGATCACGTCCGAGGTCAGGTTGTTGGCGGTCCGCAGAGCCGTGACGGTCACCCCGAAGCGGTTGGCCAGCGCGCGCAGTTGGTCGCCCGGCTGGACGACGTAGGCAGAATAGCCGGCCGGCAGCGCGGTGCGCGTCAGCGTAGGCACCGGGGTGGGGATGATCAGCACCTGGCCGGCGTAGATCGTGTCTGAGTTGATGCGGTTGGCGGTGCGCAGGGCGCTGATGGTGAGGCCGAAACGCCGCGCGATCTTCTGCAGGGTGTCGCCGTACTGGACCACGTAATTGCCGGCCCCGGGCGTCAGGGAGGGGGTGGGGCTGGGGCCGGCCGTGAAGGTGGGCAGCGGGGTGCGGCTGGCGGTGGCCGTGAAGGTGGCGGTCACCAGGCGCACAAATGTACGGGTGGGCGACGGGGTGGCGGTGGGGGTGGCCGACTGGGCGGCGGCCGATCCGCCGCCGGCGATCAGGGCCACCAGCAGGCCCACGGCCCCCAGCCAACGCAGGGTCAGGCGCGTCATGTTTATCTCCCGGACTGGCAGGCCCCCCTGATGCCCGGATTATAGAACGGTTGCCGGTTCCGCGCCGGGGCGCGCCGCTCGGTATAATTCCGGACCGCACAGGAGGCCCCATGACCCAAGCTGCCACCCGCCTGGAACACGATCTGCTCGGCGACCGCGAAGTACCGGCCGACGCCTACTACGGCATCCACACCCTGCGGGCGCTGGAGAACTTCCCCATCTCCGGCACCCCCATCAGCGCCTACGCCGAGCTGGTGAACGCGCTGGCGGCCGTCAAGCAGGCGGCGGCGGTCACCAACCTGGAGCTCAAGCTGCTGGAGCGGGCGCGCGCCGACGCGATTGTGGCCGCCTGCCAGGAGATCCGGGCCGGGCGCTGGCACGACCAGTTCGTGGTGGACGTGATCCAGGGCGGGGCCGGCACCTCCACCAATATGAACGCCAACGAGGTGATCGCCAACCGGGCGCTGGAGCTGCTGGGCCGGGCGCGCGGCGAATACGCGCACCTGCACCCGCTGGAGCACGTCAACCTCAGCCAGAGCACCAATGACGTCTATCCAACTGCCGTCAAGGTGGCCCTGCACGTGGAAATCCGCCGCCTGCGCGAGGCCATGGCCGGGCTGCGGCTGGAGTTCGAGATCAAGGCGCGCGAGTTCGCGGACGTGCTGAAGATGGGGCGCACCCAGCTGCAGGACGCGGTGCCGATGACGCTCGGCCAGGAGTTCAGCACCTACGCCGTGATGCTGGCCGAGGACGAGGAGCGCCTGCGCGAGGCGGCGCTGCTGATCCAGGAGATCAACCTGGGCGCCACCGCCATCGGCACCGGCATCAACGCCCCGCCCGAGTACGCGCCGCGCGTCTGCCAGCACCTGCGCCGGCTGACCGGCATCGACCTGGTGACGGCCCACAACCTGGTGGAGGCCACTCAGGACGCCGGCGCCTTCGTCCAGCTCTCGGGCGTGCTCAAGCGCGTGGCCGTCAAGCTCTCCAAGACCTGCAACGACCTGCGCCTGCTCTCGTCCGGGCCGCGCGCCGGCCTGGGTGAGATCAACCTGCCGGCCCGGCAGGCCGGCTCCAGCATCATGCCCGGCAAGGTCAACCCGGTCATCCCGGAGGTGGTCAACCAGATCGCCTTCGAGGTGATCGGCAACGACGTGACGGTCTCGTTCGCGGCCGAGGCCGGCCAATTGCAGCTGAACGCCTTCGAGCCGATCATCGCCCACAACCTGTTCAACAGCCTGATCTACCTGCGCCAGGGCTGCCTGACCCTGGCCGAGCGCTGCGTGCGCGGCATCACGGCCAACCGCGCCTACCTGCGGCGCAGCGTGGAGGGGTCGATCGGCATCGTCACGGCCCTCAACCCTTACATCGGCTACGAGCACGCCACGGCCATCGCCAAGGAGGCGCACGCCACCGGCCGGGGCGTGGCCGAGCTGGTGTTGGAAAAGGGCCTGCTCACCCAGGCCCAATTGGACGAGATCCTGCGGCCGGAGATCCTCACCCAGCCGCGCCCGCTGCCGGCCGCCGAGGACTAAAAAGGGCGGGTGTGGCACCCGCCCGGAAAGTCGAACCAAAGGGGGAAGCGGACCGCTACTTGGCCGCCGCCAGCCGCGCGCCGTACTGTTTCTCGTAGTAGGCGCGGAACTCGCCGGATTTGATCGGCCGCCACCACCACTCGTTATCCACGTACCAGCGGACCGTCTGCTCCAGCGCCTGGCTGAAGGTGTGCCGGCTCTCCCAGCCGAGGGCCTTGGCCTTGCTCACGTCCAGGGCGTAGCGCCGGTCGTGGCCGGCCCGGTCCGGCACGAACTTGATCAGGCTGTGCGGCTTGCCCAGGATATCCAGGATCTGGCGGGCCATGTCGATGTTGTAGGTCTCGACGCCGGTGGCGATGTTATAGGCCTCGCCCAGCTGGCCGCGGTGCAGGACGGCGTCAATGCCCTCGCAGTGGTCGCCCACATACTGGTAATCGCGCATCTGCCGGCCGTCGCCGTAGACGGGCAGCGGCTCGTTGTCGATGGCGTTGGTGGTGAAGAGCGGCACGGCCTTCTCAGGGTAGTGGTACGGGCCGATGTTGTTGGAGCCGCGCGTGATGGTGACCGGCACCCCATAGGTGACGAAATAGGCGAAGACGAAGTGCTCGGCCGCGGCCTTGCTGGCCGAGTACGGGCTGCGCGTCTCAAACGGGTCGCCCTCGCGGCTGCGCTTGGGCTCCGGAATCTGGCCGTAGACCTCGTCGGTGGAGATGTGGTGGAAGCGCTCCAGCTTGAACTCGCGCGCCGCCTCCAGCAGGGTGGTGACGCCGGCCACGTTGTTGGTGACGAACGGCTCGGACGACAGGATCGAGCGGTCCACGTGGGTCTCGGCCGCGAAGTTGACGAGGGTGTCGATCTGGTGCTGGCGGATGGCGGCGTCCACGGCCGCGCGGTCGGCGATATCGCCGCGCACGAAGGCGAAGCGCGGGTCGCCCTCGGCCGGCTTGAGGTTCTCCAGCCGGCCGGCGTAGGTCAGCTTGTCGTAGGCCACGATCCGGTAGTCCGGATACTTGGCCAGCAGGTAGTGGACGAAGTTGGAGCCGATGAAGCCGGCGCCGCCGGTGACGAGAATGTTTTTCATAAAACCTAAACCAGATCGATCTGCGAATAGTCGCCCAAATTGAACTGGATCGCCCGCGGCTTGCGCTCGGTGTGGGTGACCACGGCATTGCGGCCGATAAGCGAATCCTGGATACGCGCGCCGACGTGCAGGATCTTGGAATGCTCCAGCACGATGGCGTGCTCGATCTCGCTGTTCTCCACCACCACATCGTGGTAGAGCGACGTGAACGGGCCGACGTAGGAGTTCACGATGCGGGCGTTCTCGCCGATGATGGCCGGGCCGCGCACCACGCTGTTGATGATCTGGGCGCCGGCCTCCACCGTCACGCGCGAGTCGACCTTGGAGGCCTCGTCCACGTGGCCGGCGATGTGCGGGGTCACTTCCTCCAGGACGTGGTCGTTGGCCGTCAGCATATCCACCGGCTTGCCGGTGTCGATCCACCAGCCGCGGTGGATATACGGGTGGACGGCATAGCCCTGCTCCACCAGCCACTGGATGGCGTCCGTGATCTCCAGTTCGCCGCGGAAGGACGGCCGGATGGCGTGGACGGCCTCGCGCACGTGGTGATCAAACATATAGATGCCCACCAGCGCCAGGTCGGAGGGCGGCTGCTTGGGCTTCTCCACCAGGCGCTTGATCGAGCCATCCGGGTTGAGCTCGGCCACGCCGAACTGCTGCGGGTTGGGCACCTGCTTGAGCACGATCTGGCTGTTCCAGTCGCTGCTCGCAAACTGGCGGATGAGCGGGCTGATGCCGCCCTGGATGACGTTGTCGCCCAGGAACATCACAAAGCGGTCGTCGCCGATGAAGGGCAGCGACTCTTTTACGGCATGCGCCAGGCCGGCCGGCGCGCTCTGGCGGATGTAGGTGATGGTCACGCCCCAGCGGGTGCCGTCGCCGACCGCCTCGCGGATCTCGGGCTCGGTGTCGCCGACCACAATGCCGATGTCGGCGATGCCGGCGTCCCGGATGGCGCGGATGACGCGAAACAGCACTGGCTCGTTGGCCACCGGGATGAGCTGCTTGGCGCGGGTGTAGGTGAGCGGGTAAAGGCGGGTGCCTTTACCGCCGGACAGGATGAGGCCTTTCATAGTGGGGGTGGTTCTCCCTGAAGTGGGCGCCGGATCGGCGCTGACCGCCTGCGCGCCGGCCCCGACGCCGGCACGGCGGATGACGTCCAGATGTTACGCCAGACGCGCCGGGCCGCCCAATGCGACATAGGTCATACGGCCGGCCGGCCCTGCCGCTAGCCGCCCAGGCCGTCCGCGCTGGTGAGCACGGCGCCGACCACCCGGACGCGGACCTTCTCCAGCATCTCGCGGGCGCGCTGGGCATGGTCGCGGCGGGTGTGGCCGGCCTGCGCCACCAGCACGGCGCCGTCCAGGTTGGCGGCCAGCAGCACGGCGTCTGAAACGGCCAGGATCGGCGGCGCGTCGAAAAGCACGATGTCCGCCTGGGTCTTCAACCCCGTGATCAGCGCGCCCAGCCGGCGCGAGCTGAGCAGGTCGGCGGGCGGAGCGGCGGAAGCGCCGGCCGGCAGGAGCTGCAGCCCGTCCACGCCGACGGCGGCCAGCGCGGGCAGCGCCTCGCCGCCGGCCTCCATCCACTCGCCGAAGCCCGGGGCGCGCGGCACGCCAAACAGCTCGTGCTGGTGCGGGCGGCGCAAATCACAATCCACCAGGATCGTCCGCCGGCCGCCCTGGGCCATCACCACCGCCAGGTTGGCGATGGTCAGGCTCTTGCCGGCCTCCTGGGCCGGCGCCGTGACCAGCAGGGTCTGCAGCGGCCGGCCCTCGGCCGCCAGGCCGGCGAAAATCAGGTTGGTGCGCAGGGTCCGGTATGCTTCGGCGGCGGCCGAGCGGGGTTCGGTCAGGGTGATCAAACTGTGATTAGTCATCGTGTTGAAGGACTAAGAACGAACGACCACGGACGAAAGCCGCTTGGCTGACTGGCGTCCGGCGTCCTTCGTCAGTCGGCCTCATTTGCGGCGCGCCGGCTCCACCGCCGGCACCACGCCCAGCACGTTCAGGCCCAGGGCCCGCTCGGCGTCCAGGCGCGTGCGGATGATATTGGCCTCCAGGTACTCCAGGACGAAGACCACCAGGCCGCCCAGCAAGAGCCCCAGGATGCCGCCGGCCAGCACGTTGACGGTGGTCTGCGGGCGGTAGAGCGTGTAGCGCGGGGCGTCCAGCATCAGGGCCGTCACCCGGTCCTCGCGGCGCAGGTTCTCGTTCTCGACGTTGCGCCACTGCACGAACAGGTCGGCCCAGGTGCGGGCGATGTCGTTGGCCAGGTCGCCGTTCTGGTTGCGCACGTCCACCTGAATGACGAAGTTCTCGTCCTCGGAGGCGATGGTCACGTCGCCGAGCAGGGATTCGTCGGTGCGGTCCAGCTGCAGGGTGTCGATCACGCGCTGGGCGTTCTGGCGCGTCTTGAGCCATTCGACGTAGGAGCGCAGCACGGTCTTGGCGGACTGGGTCAGCC
>JAEURL010000547.1 GCA_016789165.1 Anaerolineales bacterium
GACGGCCGAGAAAGCCGCGAAGAGCCGAACGGCGAGGGAGTTCATGGGGCGTGACCTGAGGATGGGGCTGACCCAGCCAACGCCGGCCTGCCTGTGGGCAGAGTAGGGCCGGCGTGTAAACGCGGTGTTACCGGCGGATGAGAATCAACCGACGACCAGCTTGTAGCCGATGCCCGTGACCGTCTCGATGCTGACCTGGCCGCCGGCCAGGATTTTGCGCAGGTGGGCGACGTGGACGTCGACCGTGCGGGTCTGCCCGGCGAAATCGAAGCCCCACACCAGATCCAGCAGCTTCTCGCGGCTGAGCACCACGCCCCGGTTCTCGGCCAGGGCCAGCAGCAGGTCAAATTCCTTGGTGCGCAGGGCGGCCGGCCGGCCCGCCACCGTCACCTCCCGGCTGGCCGGGTCGATGGTCAGGTCCGCCAGGCGCACGCGCTGTTCGCGGCCGCCGGCCGGCCGGCTGGCCCGCTCCGAGCGGCGCAGGATGGCTTTGACGCGCGCCACCAGCTCGCGCGGGTTGAACGGCTTGGTGAGATAATCGTCGGCGCCCAGCTCCAGGCCCAGGATTTTGTCGATGTCCTCGTCCCGGGCCGTCAGCATGATGATGGGCAGGTCAGAGGCGGCCCGCACGCGCCGGCAGACCTCGAAGCCATCCAGCTGCGGGAGCATCACGTCCAACACCATCAGGGCCGGCGCCTCGCGCTCCACGGCCCGCAGCGCGGCCAGCCCCTCGCCGACGCTGGTCGTGCGAAAGCCGTCGCGCTCCAGGTAAAGCCGGGCCAGCTCGACGATGTGGGGCTCGTCGTCCACCAGCAGGATCAGTTCGCCAGACATCGGCGGCGATTGTAGAGGCATTGCCGGCGGCCGGCAAACCACGGAGAGGCCATGCGCTACCAGATTCCTTACGGACGCGGCCAACTGACTTTCCAGCTGCCGGACGGCCTGGCCGTGGATTGGATCGCCCCGCGCGAGGCGGCCGGCGCCGCGGACCCGCTGGCCGCCGTGGCGGCCGCGCTGGACGCGCCCGTGGACGGGGCCGGCCTGGCCGCCCACGCCGGCGCGCGCTCGGCGGCGGTGGCCATCAACGACAAGACCCGGCCGGTGCCCCTGGCGCACCTGCTGCCGCCGCTGCTGAGCCGGCTGGAGGCCCTCGGCCTCCCCGCCGCCGCCATCACCCTGCTCATCGCCACCGGCACGCACCAACCTATGCCGCCGGAGGAGTTTCCGGCCGTGGTGCCGGCCGGCCCGCTGGGCCGCTACCGCGTCCGCTCGCACGATTGCGACGCGCCGGACCTGGTGGACCTGGGCGTGACCGAGCGCGGGACGCGTGTGCAGGTCAACCGCGCCTTTCACGAGGCGGACCTGCGGATCGTGGTGGGCAACATCGAGCCGCACCAGTTTGCGGGCTTCTCCGGCGGAGTGAAGACGGCGGCCATCGGCCTGGGCGGGCGGGCCGGCATCAACGCCAACCACGCGCTGCTGCTGGACCCGCGCTCACAATTGGGGGAGTACGATGAAAACCCGCTGCGCCAGGACATCGAGGCCATGGGCGACCGCCAGGGCGTGCACCTGGCGCTGAACGCCGTCCTCAACAACCGCAAGGAGATCGTGCACGTCCTGTGCGGCCGGCCGCGCGCCGTCATGCGGGCCGGCGTCCCGCTGGCGCGCCAGGTGTGCCAAGTGCCGGCGGCCGGCCCGTACGACCTGTTGATCGTGGCGCCGGGCGGGCATCCCAAGGATATTATCGTTTACCAATCTCAGAAGGCTTTCGGCCACGCCAGCCTGATTGCGCGCCCGGGCGGGACGGTGCTGGTGGCCGCGGCCTGCCCGGAGGGCAGCGGCAGCGCCCGGCACGAGGCCTGGATGCGCCAGGCCCCGCGCGATTACGCCGGCGTGCTGGAGCGCTTCCGGTTGAGCCCCTTTCAACTGGGTCCGCACAAGGGCTTTCAGATTGCGCGCGACGCCTCGCGGGTGCGCCTGGGCTGGTTCTCGGAGATGCCGGCCGAGCTGGCCGAGCTGCTGCTGCTCAACCCCATCGCGGATTTTCAGGCGGCCGTGGACGAGGCCGTGGCCGCGCTGCCCCCGGCCGGCCGGGTGGCGATCCTGCCGATGGCCAACGCCACCATCCCGCGGCTGGCGGGCTGAGCCCGGCTAGCCCAGCCGCGCGCCGCGCAGATAGGCGCGCACCTGCGCCAGCGCTTCCGGCAGGTTGCGCCGGCCCAGGCCGACCCGGAAGTGCTCGTTGATGGGCGCCGGGGCCGTGGCGAACAGGCTGCCGGCCGCCAACATCACGCCGTGGCCGTCCACCAGCGCCTGGGCCAGGCCGTTGACGGTGCCGGGCCCGGTCCAGACCGGGAAGGCCACCGAGCCGGCGTCGGGCGGCAGCCAGCGGAACAGCTCCGGGTAATCGGCGCAGAAGGCGGCCATGTGCGCGGTGTTGGCCTGGATGATCTTCAGGTTGCGGGCCAGGAGGGTGGGGCGCGCCCGCAGCGCCATCAGGCCGAGCACCTCGCTTGGCGCGCTGTGGCAGATGGTGGTGTAGTC
>JAEURL010000637.1 GCA_016789165.1 Anaerolineales bacterium
TCCGGCAGCAGGGCGAAGTAGGCGTCCCAGTGCTCCTGGCTCAGGTCCACCACCTGCCGGCTGCGCAGGTCGACGGCGATGATGCGCCGGCCATCCTGCGGGAAGGTCTGCACCAGCACGGCCTGCCCATCCAGGGTCCACTGCGGCGGGTCGGTCACGTCGCGCGGGGCGATCTCCACCGGGGCCCCCGCCGCGCCAGCGCGCGCGACCACGCTCAGGCGCACCGGGCCCAGGTTGTTCGGGTCGCGGTCGATCACGGCCAATTGCCCGCCGTCCGGCGACCAGGCCAGCTCCGCCAGCTTGCGCCAGGGCTCGGGCGCGGCCACTTCCTGGAGCGCGCTGCCGTCCGGCGCAGCCAGGCACAGGGCGCGCCCGCACACGAAGGCCAGCCGCGCGCCGTCCGGGGCCGGCCTAGGCGCGGCCGGCGAGTCGACGCCGGCCCACAGCGCCTGCGGATCGCCGCCGGCGTACGGCGCCAGCCACAGCGTCTGATCGTGGAAGAACCACACCCCTTCGGCCGTCAGGCCAGGCAGCTGGTCTGAGGCCAGGCCCGTGACCAGGTTGTCCACGGCCGCGTAGCCGCGCTCCAGATCGCCGGCGGCGCTGCCGGTGCGGCCGGCCGCGGCGCGCGGCACGCTCACCACCGCGAACGGCCGGCCCGCGTTGGCGGCCGCCGCGCCGGGATCGAAACGGGTGTAGACGATGTAGGCCGCGTCCGGTGACCAGCCGTACTCGCGCACGTCGCCGGCCGGCCCCACGGCCTGCGGCGGCCCGCCGTCGAGCGGCACCAGCCAGAGTTGGCGCGCGCCGGCCTCCTGCTCAACGGCGATCAGGAAGGCGCTGCCGTCCGGCGCGGGCGCCAGCCGGTCCACGCGCACGCTGCTCCACAGCCAGTGGCCGGGGTTGGCCTCGTCCAGGCGGTTGGCCTGCGGGTGCAGGTCCAGCCGGCGCACCGGCCCCACCTGGATCGGCGCCTCCGCCGTGGCAAACGGCTGCGCTGGGAAAGCCAGATGCTGGCTGCGCAGGCGCTCCAAGCCGTCCTCGCGCCAGCCGCCCAGCCAAAAGCCCGCGAACTCCAGCGCCGGATCGAAGACCGGCACCGGGTACACCCGCGAGGAGCCATCGGCGTAGATGAAGCGCGTGGTCACCAGCGCCACCCGGTTCTTCTGCGGATGCAGGCCGACCGCCAGGAACTCGTAGCCGGCCAAGGGCTGGACCGGGTCCAGAGGCGTCAGGCCGGTGGCGCCCAGCAACGCCTCCAGGCGCGGGCTGAGCAGGCGGGCCGGGTCATCGACGATGAGGAAGCTGTTGCGGAACGGCAGGCGCGGGTCATACTGGTAGCCGCCGGCCAGGCGCCAGTAGAGGCCGGCCGGGTTGGGCAGGGCCGAGAAGGGCGGCACAAAGCTGATCAGCAGCGCGCCGGCCACCAGCGCTCCCACGGCGGTCAGCCACAGGCTGCGCCGGCTGAAGACGAACAGCCCTCCCACCCCCAGCAGGGCGCTGGCCAGCCAGGGCAGGGCCGGCAGCCAGGGCGAAGGGCCGGCCAGTTGGGTAGGCGGAAAGGTGAGGCCGGGCTGGAGAGCGGCCGGGGTCAGGGTGCCCGGGCCGCCGCTGGCCGCCTGCACTTGCAGGACAAATAGCCAGATCAGGGCCGCCAGGCCCCCCAGCGCCGAGAGATCGCCCAGGCGGGCCGCCCAGCCCCGCACCGCGCCGCCGACCGGCTTGCGGAAGGCCCGGCGGGGCCGCAGGCCGGGCAGCGCCTGCAGGGCCGCGTCCTGGCGCTGGTAGACGGCCAGCAGGGCCTGGCACTCGCCGCAGCCGGCCAGGTGCGCGTCCACGGCGCGGCGCTCAGCGGCTGACAGATCGCGGTAGTAGGCCAGTTGATCCCGTACGTGGTCGTTCGTCATAGCGTTCCTGCCGTTTGGATCACCCCGGCGGCCCATAAGCATCACGCAGCTGCCGCCGGGCGCGCACCAGGCGCTGTTTGACGGCCTCCGGGGAGAGCCCCAGGGCCGCGGCCACCTCGGCCACGCTCAGCTCCTGGCACGTGTACAAGACCAGCGGCACCCGGTAATCGGGCGCCAGCTCGAGCAGGGCGCGCCGCAGCCGCTCCGCTTCCAGGGGGTCGCCGTCCGGGGCGGCCTCGGTCAGGGCCGGCTCATTGCCCAGCAGGGGCAGCCAGCTCAGCAGGCGCGCCCGCCGAAAATGGTCGCGGGCCAGGTTGGTGGCGATGCGGTAGAGCCAGGCGCGCGGGTTGTCCAGCCGCGGCAGGTCCCGGCGGGCGTTCCAGGCGCGGGTGAAGGCTTCCTGGGTCAGGTCTTCGGCCAGGGCCGGCTCACCCACCAGCCGGTAGAGGTAGTTGAGGATCGGACGCTCGTACTCCGCGTACAGACGCTCGAACAGCGTCTCCGGGGCGCGCGCGTCGGCTTGGGCATCCGGGGAGGGCACGGTGAGCAGTGTGGGGAATGAGCCGGCGCGCGTCATCGGTGCGATCTCTGCCGGAGTATGACGCGCGGCCCGCCAGGTTGGTGACAGCCGCCGCCATGATACCAAAGGTGAGCGGGGACTGTTGTACAATTTCCGTCGCTATCCGACGCAGGATTTGTCCAACCACCCCACCCGAAAGGACCCACCGTGCCCAAGCAATACTCCGCCCCGCCGGCCATGGCCATCGACGCCAAAAAGCACTACAGCGCCACGTTCAAGACCGAGAAGGGCGATTTCACGATCGAGCTGTACGCCGACAAGGTCCCCAACACCGTCAACAATTTCGTCTTCCTGGCCCGCGAGAAGTTCTACGACGGCGTCACCTTCCACCGGGTGATCAAGGGCTTCATGGCCCAGGGCGGCGATCCCACCGGCACCGGCACCGGCGGCCCCGGCTACAAGTTCAAGGACGAGTTCCACCCGGCTCTGCGCCACAACAGCGCCGGCATCCTGTCCATGGCCAATGCCGGCCCCAACACCAACGGCAGCCAGTTCTTCATCACCCACGGCCCCACCCCGCATCTGGATAACCGCCATTCGGTCTTCGGCAAGGTCGTCCAGGGGCTGGACGTGCTGCTCGCCATCCCCGAGCGGGACCCCGGCCGGGCGCGCGAGCCGGGCACCAAGATCATCACCATCGAGATCACAGAGAGCTGACGGCCCCGATGAGCAACCAGCCCGATCCCGCCGCCCCGCCGCCCGCCGCCCCGGCCGGCCGCCCCACCTGGCGGCTGCAGCTGGCCCGCGCCGGGATGCTGGCGCTGGTGATCGGGCTGTCGGTCTTCATCTACGCCATTCGGGACCGCAGCGACATCCTGCAAGCCTACGGCTATCCCGGCATCTTCGTCCTGTCCGTCATGGCCAGCGCCACCATCGTGCTGCCGGCGCCGGGCCTGGTGTTTGTGGCCGGCGCCGGCGCGCTGGGCCTGCACCCGCTGGGGGTGGGCCTGGCCGCCGGCCTGGGTGCCACGCTCGGCGAGCTGTCCGGCTATGTGACCGGCTGGAGCGGCCAGGCCGTGATCGAGAACCGCGCCCTGTATGCCCAGTTGGTCGGCTGGATGCGGCAGTTCGGCGGCTGGGTCATCGCCGCCCTGGCCTTTCTGCCGCTGCCGATCTTTGACCTGGCCGGCGTGGCGGCCGGCGCGCTCAAGATGCCGGTGGCCCGGTTCCTGGCCTACTGCGCCCTCGGCAAGATCCCCAAGATGACCCTGGTGGCGCTGGCCGGCGCCTATTCCTGGGATTGGATCACGCAGTTCCTGAGCCGGCCGTGAGCGGCCGTTCGGGGGACCAATGACCGACACCTCCACCTCTGCCAGCACCGT
>JAEURL010000716.1 GCA_016789165.1 Anaerolineales bacterium
CGGGCTGCTGGCCGAGGCCCAGCGCGCGCCGGAGGCTTGGGCCGGCCTGCCGGCCGGGGCGCAGGTCGGGCACGTCCACCTGCATGTGGCCGACCTGGACGCCACGGCGCAGTTCTATCATGACGTGCTGGGCTTCGAGACGATCTTCAACCTGGCGGAGATGGGCGCCGCCTTCTTCAGCGCCGGCGGCTACCATCACCACCTGGGCGGCAACCTCTGGAACGGCCCGGGCGTGCCGCCGGCGCCGGCGGAGGCCACCGGCCTGCGCCACTTCACGCTCACGCTGCCCGATCAGGACGAGGTGGACCGGGTGGCGGGCCGCCTGCGCCAGGCTGGCTGGGCGCTGACGCCGACCGAGGCCGGCCTCCTGGTGCGGGACCCGGCCCAGATCGGCCTGGTGCTGACCGTGGGGTCCGCCGCCTAGCGCTTCGTCCAGGCCTGGCGACGCGCGGCCGCCCGCCCAGGAGCTTTCCTGAACACCTTGGGGCTGCGCCCCCATGCCGGTTGGGGGCCGTGGGCGTTAGAGTGAGACGCGGGCAGCCGGCCCGCCTCGGCGCCCACCGGCCGGGGCCCCGCTGCCCACCGGGGCGAGCAGGAGGACGATGATGGTTCGACGACTCTGGCTGCTGGTGGCGGTTGCGCTGACGGCGTGCGCGGCGCCGCCGACCCCGCGCCCAACCGCCACCCCGTTCACGGGCGTGGCCCGCCCCGTCCTCATCGACAGCGACCTGGCCCCCGACGATTGGCTGGCCATCCTGTATCTGCTGCGGCGGCCGGAGGTGGACGTCCAGGCCATCACGGTAACGGGCACTGGCGAGGCGCACTGCGAACCGGGCCTGCGCCTGGCGCGGGGCCTGACGGCGCTGGCGGGCCGGCCGGATCTTCCCGTGGCCTGCGGGCGGGAGACGCCCCTGCGCGGCGAGCACACTTTCCCGGCCGAATGGCGCGAGCGGGTGGACGCTGGCCTGGGCCTGACGCTGCCCGAGAATCCCGCCCCGGCGCCCGCCTCGTCGGCGGTGGCGCTGTTGACGGACCGCCTGCGCGCGGCGCCGGGCCAGGTCACGGTGCTGACCCTCGGGCCGCTGACCAACCTGGCCGAGGCGCTTCAGGCCGCGCCCGATCTGGCCGGCCGGATCGCCATGGTTTACAGCATGGGCGGCGCCGTGGACGAGCCGGGGAATGTCGGCGCGTCGGGGGCGGGCCTCGAGAACCCATTCGCCGAGTGGAACATCTACGTCGACCCGCACGCGGCCAACCTGGTCCTGCAGTCGGGCGCGCCGGTCACCCTGGTGCCGCTGGATGCCACCCGATACGCCCCCATCACGCTGGACTTCTACCGCCGGCTGGAGCGCGACCGCGCCACGCCGGAGGCTGAGTTTGTGTACGCGGTGCTGACTGAACAGAAAAGCTTCATCGAGGCGGGCGGTTACTTCTTTTGGGACCCGCTGGCCGCCGCGATCCTGGTGGATGAAAGCCTGGCGGCCTTCGACCGTCGCCCGCTGGGCGTCACCGAAGCCGAAGGGCCGGACAGCGGCCGGCTGGGGCCGGCCGCCGCCGGCCCGGCCCTCCGCTTTGCGGTCCGGGCGGACGGCCCGCGCTTCGAGCAGGCCTTCCTGGACGCGCTCAACGCCGGCCGGCCGTGAAACGGCTTAATCGGCCCCGGCCGCGGGCACGACGGCGGTGTTGAGCGCCTCGTCGGCGGCGAAAACTTGCTCGCATATGAAGCTGTTCGGCCGGCGCAAGCAGCCGCAGGCCAACCGAGTACTGATGGGGCGTGAGCACGCGGGCAGCCAATGTGGTCCGGTGGCGCGATGTCTGGCCTCAAGGTTTCAGGCTGATTGTGCGCCGACGGGCTGGGCCGCACCGGCAAAGCCGCCGGACGAGTTTAAGTGACACCGGGTTGTGGCGCGAACGGGACGCCGGCTCAGTGCCGGCCGTTGGTGCGGACCGGCGCCGCCCAGGCGGCGGCCGTCTGGGCCGGTTTACGCGCCGGGCTGGGGGCGGGCGCCTCATCCCCAAGCTTGAACTGCGCCACGATCTGCTGCAGGGTGCCGGCCATCTCGGCCAGCGATTGGGCGCTGGCGCTCACGGCCTCCACCTGGGCGTTCATGGCCTTGGTCGATTCGCTCACTTCCTGCACCGCCGCGCTGTTCTCCTCGCTGACGCTGGCGATGTTCTCGATGGCGCCCGTCACCTCGGCCGCCCCGGCCGCCATCTCTTCGGTGGCGGCCGTGTTCTCCTCCACCACCGCGCTGACCGAGTCGACCGACCCGACCAACTGGTTGGACGACGCCGTCATCCCCTGCGTGGCCGACAGCGCCGCCTCGGCCTGGGCCTGCACCGCCTGGGCCGCCTGCAGGATCGCGTCCAGCGCCCGGCCGGCCTCGTTGGCGCGCGCCGCCCCGGTCTCGACCTCCTTGGCGCCTTCGTCCATGGCCCGCACGGCCTCGCCCACCGTGGCCTGAATGCCGCGGATCAGGCCGCCAATTTCCTTGGTGGCGGCGGAGGCGCGTTCGGCGAGCTTGCGGACCTCATCCGCCACCACCGCGAAGCCCTGGCCGTGTTCGCCGGCCCGCGCCGCCTCGATGGCGGCATTGAGGGCCAGCAGGTTGGTCTGATTGGAGATGTCGTCGATGGTCTCGACGATGGCCCCGATCTGGTCTGAGCGCTGCCCCATCTCCTGCACCTTCTCGGCCGAAACGCCGACCTTGGCCTTGATGGCGGCCATGCCCTGGATGGTCTCCTGCACGGTCTTGGCCCCGGAGCGGGCCGCCTCGGCCGCGGTGGCCGAATCGCGCGTGACCGCCTGGGCGTTGCCGGCCACCTGGGTGATGGCCGTGGTCATCAGCGTCGTGATCTGGCTGGCCTTGCCCACCGCCGTCGCCTGCTCCTGGGCGCCTTTGGCGACGCCGTCGATCGCGCGCCGCATCTGTTCAACCGAGCCGGCGGTTCGGTTCACGCTCTGCGCCTGCTGCTGGGTGCCCTGCGCCACCTGCTGCACCGTGGTCGCAATCTGTTGGGTGGCCGCGCCGGCCTGGGCGGCCGTGCCCGCCAACTGCTCCGAAAACTCGCTCACCCGGCCCGCGTTCTGAGCCACTTCCTGGATCGAGGCGCGCAGGTTGGCGGTCATGTCGGCGAAGGACCCGCCCATGGTGTGCAGGCGGGCGATCATCTGGTTGAAAGCGCGCGCCAGGTCGCCCAACTCGTCCCGGCTGTCCATCGGCAGCGGCTGGGCCTGCACCGTGATCACCTGCGTCAGATCGCGCTCGGCGATCAGCCCCAGGGCGCCCGCCAGTTGGCCCAGGTCGTGGGCCACTCCCTGAGTGCTGCTCAGCAGCACGCCCAGCGGGCTGGTCACCTTGCGCCGGACCAGCACCAGCGAGACAGCCGCCACGCCCACAAATACCGCCAGCAAGCCCCCGATGAGGCCCAGGTAGAGGTTGCTGCGCTCGGAGTAGCCGGCCACCGCCACCGCCGTGCGCTCGTCGAGCATGACCAGGAACTCGTCGATCGGCTGCATGATGCGGGCCTTTTCGATGTGGTACTCCGCGCTGTGCAGCATCGCGATCGCCATCGGCTGATTGGGCGTGTCTTGGCGGGTGTAGTTGCCCTGGCCGTCGTCATATAACCCCTTGACCGCGTTCATGGCGATGGTTTCCATCGTCACCAAGCCGTCTGAATTCGCCTGAGCTTCCTTCAGTTTGGCGAATTCCGCCTCGGTGAAGCCCAGCGAGGCCATCATCGCCTGCAGGGGCACGGTTTCTCCGTCCGGCCGCGGTTTGGCTTGGCCGGCGGCCACAAAATCCCAGTAGATGCGGCCCTCGTACTCCTGCGGCCGCGGCTGCTCACCGTTGCGGATGGCCAGCACGGCCCAATACTGCTCTTCGTACGCGGGATCGGCCGTCACCACATAGGTGCGGGCCAGGCGCGTCAGGTCGTCCGAACTCTGCCGCAGCTCGTCCGCCAGCAAGTAGGATTGATACCGGATTTCCTGGCTGCGCTGCAGTTCTTGCTGGTTCAGGAACAGCAGCACGGAAACCACCCCCAGGGCCAGCAGCAGCACAAAGAACACGCCATAGAGGCTCCAGAAGAAGTTCTTAATCGTCATGGGTTCCGACTCCGTGGCGAGGCCAGCGACTGCGACCGGCGCGCGACTAAAAGCGTATGGGTGGGTGGATTACACGGGGTGAGGTGCCTTGGCTGACCAAGGCGGGGTCCACAGCAACACTGTCGGCACTTGGGTTGGCCGGCTCTTGACCCATAGCCACCTCCAATGCCATTATGGCGGTGGGTCAGATACCCGCCATAAAATCCGCCAAAAATCATCGAGATATTTAGGAGTCTCTGACGCCGCCCGGCCTGAACAGCCAGGCCGGCTAACGCGGAGCACCGCGGCCGCCGGCTGCCCCAGTCGGGCGGGAGGCCGCGGCGCCGTCCAAACCAATTCGGAGGTTGTCGTGGCGTTAATCGAATGTCGCTTCTTCTCGCAAGTCCTGGGCTTGATGTCCACCATGAACGTCATCCTGCCCAACCTGCCGCCGCTGGAGGTCGAGGCCAATCGGGTGCCCAGGCAACGCCCATATCCCACGCTCTACCTGCTGCACGGCCTGTCCGATGACCATACGGTCTGGCAGCGGCGCACCCAGATTGAGCGCTATGTGGAGGCGTTCGATTTGGCCGTGGTGATGCCGGCCGTGCAGCGCAGCTTCTACGCGAACAGCGTGACCGGGGAAATGTACTGGACATTCATCAGCGAGGAAGTGCCGCTGGCGGCGCGCAGCTTCTTTCCACTCTCGGCGGCGCGCGAGGAGAACTACGTGGCCGGCCTGTCGATGGGCGGCTATGGGGCGTTCAAGCTGGCCCTGGCCTGCCCGGAGCGCTTTGCGGCCGGAGCCAGCCTCTCGGGGGCCTTGGACATCGTGTACCGGCTGCAGGAAGAGGAAAAGATCGGCGGCGACGCCGTGCAGCGGGTCTTCGGCAGCAGTGATCGGCTCGCGGGCAGCCCGGACGATCTGTTCCGCCTGGCCCGGGAGACCGCGCTGCGCGGCGCCCAGCCGAGCCTGTATCAGTGGTGCGGGACCGACGACTTCCTGTACGAGGACAACCGGCGCTTTCGGGAGCACGCGCGGGCGGTGGGTCTGGCCGTCACCTACGAAGAGGGGCCGGGCGGGCACGAGTGGCCCTGCTGGGATCAACAGATCCAGCGGGTGTTGAACTGGCTGCCCGGCCTCCGCCGGCTGTAAACGGCGGCCGTTCCGCCGGCCTCGTCTGCGCTGGGGTCCAGGTGAAGATCACGATTTTTGCCGCCGGCTCGCGCGGCGATATCCAGCCCTGTGTGGCCCTGGGCCGCGCGCTCCAGCACGCCGGCTACCAGGTGGGCCTGGCGGCGCCGCAGGACTTTGCCGAGTTCGTTCAAGCGTACGGCCTGGACTTTCACCCGCTGCGCGGCGACGTCCAGCAGGTGATGGCCAGCGCGACGGGCCGGCAATTCCTGGGGGCGGAGGGCGCCAATCCGCTCAAGTCCATCCGGGCCATCCGGACCCTGCTGCGCCCGGTGGTGATGGCGATGGCCGAGGACGCTTATGCCGCCTGCGCCCAGGCCGACGCCGTCATCAGCCTGGGGGTCCTGAGCGCCTTCGGGCACACCTGCGCGGAAAAACTGGGCCGGCCGCTGATCAACCTCGAGCCGGCGCCGCTCCTGCCGACGCGGGCTTTTGCGGCGCCGGCCTGGCCCTGGCAGCGGGACCTGGGGCGATGGCCCAACTACCTGTCCGGCCTCGCCATGCTCCAGGTGGTCTGGCTCTGGTACAGCCCGTTCGTGAACGCCTTTCGGCGGCGTCTGGGGCTGCGGCCCTGGGCGGCGGCCGACTTCCGGCGCGGCTTGCGCTCCACGCCGCTGTTGGGCGCGTACAGCCCCAGCCTGATCCCGCCGCCGGCCGAC
>JAEURL010000001.1 GCA_016789165.1 Anaerolineales bacterium
GCCCGCGGCCGTGAATTGCGCGAGCTTGTCCGGCGGGAAGCGCTGCACGGGCGTGCTGTCCAGCAGCGCGGCCTCGGCCGGGTCCAGGTCCCGCACGCCGAGCAGGGCCACGTGCGCCTCGGCCACCGGCTGCGTCAGCCCGGCGGCGGCGCGCAATTCGTCCAGCCCGCGCCCGCAGCAGCAGGCCAGGGGCATGCCGCCCAGGTAGCCCGAGATGGTGGTCGCGGGCGTGTTGAAGTCGCCGTGGGCGTCGAACCACGTGATCCCTAATTCGCCGGCCGGCGCCCGGCGCAGCCCCGCGACCACGCCGATGGCGGCCAGGCAATCGCCGCCCAGCACCACGGGCAGGGCGCCGGCCTGCGCGGCCTCGGCCACAGCCTGCGCCAGGCCGGCCAGGTGCCGGCCGATGCGCGTCAGCCGGTCACCGGCGCCCAACTCGGTCGCGCGCTCGGCCACGCGCACTGTGTGCCCGCCGGCGCGCAGCCGGTCAGCCAGGCCGGCCGCCAGCAGCGCCTCCGGCGCCCGGCCCATGCCCACGCGGAGCTGATCGAGCGAGAAGGGCGAGGGGATCAGGGTGAGCTGCATGTCAGTCTCCTAGCCATTCGATCACGGTGGCCTCGCCCTGGCCCACGCCCACGCACAGCGTGGCCAGGCCGTAGTACGGACGCGGCGCCGGCGCGGCCCGCCGGCCCATCTCGTGCACCAGCGTGGTCACCAGCCGCGCGCCGCTGCAGCCGAGCGGATGGCCCAGGGCGATGGCGCCGCCGTTGACGTTGGTGATCTCGGGCCGCAGGCCCAGCTCGCGTATCACGGCCAGGGCCTGCACGGCGAAAGCCTCGTTCAGCTCGATCAGGCCGATCTGGTCCAGGGTGAGGCCGGCCAGGGTCAGGGCCTTGCGCACGGCCGGGATTGGGCCCAGGCCCATCACGCGCGGCTCCACGCCGGCCGCGGCAGCGGCCACGATGCGGGCCAGCGGCTTCAGGCCGAGCGCGCGCGCCTTCCGGTCGCTCATCAGCACCAGGGCGGCCGCGCCGTCGTTGATGCCGGACGAATTGCCGGCCGTCACCGTGCCGTCTTTCTTGAAGGCCGGCTTGAGCTTGGCCAGCCCCTCCAGCGTGGTGTCCGGCCGCGGATGCTCGTCGCGGCTCACCAGCACCGGCTCGCCCTTTTTTCCCGCCGGGGGGACCGGCACCGGCACGATCTCATCCACGAAGCGGCCCTCCGCCAGGGCCGCCGCCGCCCGGCGCTGGCTCTCCAGCGCGAAGGCGTCCTGGTCGGCGCGCGTGATCTCGCGGCCGGCCGCCCGCCAGGCCTCGGAGACGTTCTCGGCCGTCTCGCCCATGGCGTCCGTGCCGTGCAGTTCCTTCATCTTCGGGTTGACGAAGCGCCAGCCCAGGGTGGTGTCGTAGGCGGTGACGTTGCCGAAGGCCCATTCCGGGCTGGTCTTGGGCAGGGCGTAGGGCGCGCGCGTCATGCTCTCCACGCCGCCGGCGATGGCCACCTCGATTTCGCCGGCCTTGATGGCGCGGGCGGCGGCGTTGACGGCCGCCAGCCCCGAGGCGCACAGCCGGTTGAGGGTGACGGCCGGCACGGCGGCCGGGAAGCCGGCCAGCAGCACGGCCATGCGGGCCACGTTGCGGTTATCTTCGCCGGCCTGGTTGGCGCAGCCCAGGTAGACCTCGTCCACCAGCGCCGGATCGACGGGCGCGCGGGCGGCCGCCTCCTTAATCACCAGCGCGGCCAGGTCGTCTGGGCGGACATCTTTGAGCACACCGCCGTGCCGGCCGATGGGCGTGCGCACGGCGGAGACGATAACGGCATCAGGCATGCGGATCTCCTTGGAAGAGGCGGGCTAAACGAGCGGCGTTCATCATAGACAAAAGCTCGGCGTGGTCAAGTTCGTGCATCCTGAACAATTGTCACGCCGCGCACTTTGGCAGTACAATGGTCATGATGCGGCGCATTCGGTTCTCTGGGTGCGGCGCAATTTTCTTGCTCGCCGATAGTGAGGCCGTATGCGACATTCCGTCCCCCACATCCAGATCACCGAGAACGTGCCCGATTGCCCGGCCTGCGACGCCGGCCTGACCTTCACCCATCTGGCCGATATCGACCGCGACGGCAAGGTGTATCTGCTCTTCCGCTGCTCGGCCTGCGGGCGCGGCGAGATGAAGTTCTGGCGGCCGGAGTGGCAGGAGCTGACCGACCTGATCGTGGCCGACGAGCTGTAGCCGGCCTCAGCCCGCGTAGCGGAAGCCGGCCTCGGCCAGGGTCAGGGGGCGTCCCTCGCGCTGGGCGCCGGCCTCTACCACCTCCGCCAGATACACCACGTGGTCGCCGGCCGTCAGGCTGTTGACCACGCGGCACTCCACCCAACCCAAAGCGCTTTCGAGCAGGGGGCTGCCGGTCTCCGGGCCCGGCCGCCAGGCGGCGGCCTCGGTCTTGGCCGGATGCTTGGCGAAGGTCCGGCCCAGCTGGCCGGCCAGTTCGCGCTGCTCGGCGCCCAGCACATTAATGGCGAACGATCCGCTGGCCTCGATCAGGCCGCGGGTGTGGCTGCCGGCCTCGGCCGCCAGGGTCAGCAGGGGCGGCTCGAAGGAAGCCTGCGCGATCCAGTTGGCCGTCATCAGGCCGGCCTCCGCGCCGCTGCGCGCGGTAACCACGTACAGACCGTAGGTGAACTGGCGCAGCACGGTCTTCTTGATCTGGGGGTCCATCTAATCTGCCTCCTCGGCTGGATATACGAAGAAACCGCGGCCGGCCTTGCGGCCCAGCCAGCCGGCCTGCACGTGCCGGCGCAGCAGCGGGGCCGGGCGGTAGCGATCCTCGCCAAACTCGGTGAACAGGCCCGTCAGCACGCCCAGGACCACGTCCAGGCCGATCAGGTCGCCCCAGGCCAGCGGGCCGCGCGGGAAGTTCATGCCCAGGCGCATGGCTGTGTCGATCTCGGCGGCGGCGGCCACGCCGTCACCCAGGGCGGCGGCGGCCTCGTTGATCACGGCGCAGACCAGGCGCGCCCGCACCAGGCCGGGGCCATCGGCCACGCGCACCGGCGTCAGGCCCAGGCTGCGCCAGAAGGCCTCCGCGCGTTCCAGCGCGGCCGGCTCCGTGCGCAGGCCGGCCGCCACCTCCACCAGGCCGCCGGCCGCCAGCGGCGGCAGCGCCCCCCAGCCGGTGACAGCCTCCGGCCGCTCGGCGCAGCTGGCGATCTCAGTGGTGGTGCAGGCCAGGGCGGAGGCGCACAGCAGGCGCGCGCCGCCCAACAGCTCGATCAAGCGGGCC
>JAEURL010000006.1 GCA_016789165.1 Anaerolineales bacterium
GCGGTGCTCAACATGATCCTGTTCACGGAGGCCGGCGCGCCCTTCCGGCTCGGCCTGCGCGCCGCCGCCAAGTGGCTGGACGCGCGCTACGGCCTCCGCACCCTGGACCGGGCCGTCTTCACCGCCCACGGCGAGGCCGGCAGCATGGTCCCCAACCAATACTGGACGCCCGGCATGTTCGCGCCCATGCCCCTGATGGGCAAATACTTCTCCTACTACGAGAACAAGTTCCTGCCGCCGCGCACCCTCGGCCGCAAAAACGTCGAGCGCTTCGTCTACGAGCTCTACTCGGAAAACTCCGGCGCCTGCCGCTTCCACCGCAAGTGGACCGAGGACATCATCGACGAGATCATCACCAGCCACTTCCAGCTGCCCGACTTGAACTATTGGGCCATGAGCTTTGAGCTGGCCCGCCAGATCCACGCCCACCAGTCCGGGCGCGGCGTTTTCTGGGAAAGCGAGCGCGTCGTGGACCTCATCTTTGGCTTCCTGGAAAACTGGGAGCGGGACGGGCTGCGCGAGCCGGAGCTCTTGGAGTGGCTGGCGCGCTTCCGGGCGGACAAATGGCAGGCGGCCCGCGCCTTCTGGGATGAAATGTACGCCGGCATGGCGGAGGCGTTTGCGGCCGGGCTGGCCGAGCCAACGCCGACGCCGGCCAAGACCTGAGGCCAGGCGGCCCGGCAGCGCGCGTGGACGATACCCTGGTCCTCTCCCTGCTCCTGCTCAGCGCCGCCATCGGCGGCGGGCTGGCGGCCGCCTGGTGGCTGGCCGAGCGGGGCCGGCGCGCGGCCGCGGCCAACTGGCGGAACGCCGAGGCGCGCTACACCAGCCTGCTGGGCCTGACCCCGGACGGCATCATCACGGTGGGCGCGGACGGCCGCATCATCCTGATCAACCCCCAGGCCGAGGCCCTGCTGGGCTACGGGCCGGGCGAGCTGCTCGGCCGAGCGCTGGACGAGCTGCTCCCCGAGCCCCACAACGAGCGGCACGCCAGCTTGCGCGCCACTTATCTGCAGGCTCCGGAGCCGCGCCCGATGACCGGGGCCCACCAATTGACGGCGGCTCGCCGCAAAGACGGCGGGCTGGTGCCCGTGCGGGTCAGCCTCAACCCGGTGCCGACCACGACCGGTTGGGTGGTGACGGCCATCCTGCATGACCTGTCGCTGCTCAAGCAGACCGAGGCCCGGCTGCGCCTGCAGAGCGTGGCGCTGGAATCAGCCGCCAACGGGATCGTGATCACCAACCGGACCGGCCACATCCTGTGGACCAACCCGGCCTTCTCGCGCATGACGGGCTATCCCGCCGATGAGGTCGTGGGTCAGACCCCCGGTCTGCTGAAATCCGGCCGGCACTCGGCCGAGTTTTATCGGGCGATGTGGGACACCATCCTGGCCGGCCAGGTCTGGCAGGGCGAGACCGTCAACCGGCGCAAAGACGGCAGCCTGTACGTGGAGGAGCAGACCATCGCCCCGGTGCGCGACGAGGCCGGCTTCGTCACCCATTTCGTGGCCATCAAGCAGGACGTCACGCGCCGCCAGCGCGCCGAGGCGGCTGTGCGCCAGCAGGCCCAGCATTTGGCCGGCCTGAACCAGGCCATGCAGGCGCTCAGTTCCACCCTGGATCTGCCGGAGGTGCTCGGCCGCATCCTGGGCGAATTGCGGCTGCTGGCGCCCTACGACCGCGCGGCCATCCTGCTGCGCCAGACGGAGGTCCTGGAAGTCGCGGCCGGCCAGGGCTTCGCCGAGCCGGTGGCCGGCCGGAGCCGGCCCTTTCAGCTGGACGCCGACCACGACCCCGCCGCGCGGGTGGTCCGCACCCTGGCCCCGGTGCTCCTGGCTGAGGCGGAGGCGCAAGCGGCGGCTTGGCAGGGCGCCAGCGCCGGCCTGGTCCGCACCTGGCTGGGCCTGCCCCTGGCGCAGGGCGAGCGGCCGCTGGGGCTCCTGGCGCTGGAGAGCCGGGCGCCGGAGGCCTTCGCCGCGCCGCAGGTGCAGACCGCGCTGGTCTTTGCCGCCCAGGCCGCCATCGCCATCGAGAATGCGCGGCTGTACGCCGCCGCCCAGCGCGAGGTGGCCGAACGCGCCCGCGCTGAGACCGAGCTGCGGGACCGGCTGGCGGAGAACATCGGCCTGCAGCAGCGGCTCCAGGAACAAGCCATTCGCGATCCCTTGACGGGCCTCTTCAATCGGCGGTATCTATCAGAGACCCTGGAGCGCGAGCTGGCGCGGGCCAGCCGCGCCGGCCTGCCGCTCAGCGTGGTGCTCCTGGACGTGGATCACTTCAAGCGCCTGAACGACACCTACGGCCACAAGGCCGGCGACTTGATGCTGCAGGCCCTGGCCCGGCTGCTGCAGGGCAACTCCCGGCACGAAGACATCCCCTGCCGCTACGGCGGCGAGGAGTTCGTGCTGGTGCTGATGGGGGCGCCCCTGGCGGCGGCCGCCCAGCGCGCCGAGGCCTGGCGGCAGACCCTGGAGGCGCTGACCGTGGAGCATGAGGCCTGGGGCCTGCGCGCCACGATCTCGCTCGGGGTGGCCGCCTTCCCTCAGCATGGCACCACCACCGATGAATTGCTCAAGGCTGCGGACCGGGCGCTGTACCAGGCCAAGGCCCGCGGCCGCAACCAAGTGGCGGTGGCCGAAAGCCGGCCAACCGCGCCCCTGGTATCTCAACGGGAAAGGACCAGCTCTGAATGAAGATCAATTTCTATGCCACCCTGCGCCCCATCGTGGGCGGCAAAACGGTCGAGGTGCCGGAGGCGGCCGGCCGCACCGTGCTGCAGTTGATCGAGGCGCTGGTGGAGCGCTTCCCGGCCCTGCGGCGCGAGCTCTACAAATCCGAGACCGAGCTGTGGCCGCATGTCCACTTCTTCGTCAACGGCCGGGACGCGCGCTACCTGGCGGACGGCCTGGACTACGTTATCAAGCCCGAGGACACCATCAACATCTTTCCGCCGGTGGGGGGTGGGTAACGGCATGGCTCTCATCATTCGGGACGTGCGCGGCATTCCGCTCTGGCTGCTGCGCGAGTATCTGGAGGAACTGGGGGGCGTGGCCGCCGGCGACGAGGTGGTGGCGGCGCCGGGCTGGCGCGTGCAGCTGCGCCGGCTGGAGCCGTTCCGCCTGGGGTCACTGGCCGTGGGCCAGGTGCGGCTGGAGATGGAGCTGGACGACCAGGTGGCGGACGATTTCCTGGAGCGCTTCGCCAAGAAAACCCTGCGCGCCGGCGCCTAGCCGCCGGCCCCGCCCGAGTCGATGGTGGTGGCCGGCGTGAAAGTATGCTGGACCGTGAAGGCCGTCTCCACCCAGGTGCTCTCCGGCCGCACCTGGAAGACCACCTGATAATCGCGGACCGCGCCGGCGGCAAAGGTCTGCTGCCCCCCGCACTCGATCACGAAGAACTCCACCTGCCGGCCGGCCGCGCTCGGCAGCAGCTTGACGACGCCAAAGGCGTTGACGGGCTCAGCGGTGCGGTTGCGGATGCGGTAGATCACGCTGACCAGCTCGCCCGGCTCGGCGCGCACCTCGGCCGGGATGACCTCGATCTCCAGCGGCAGGCCGGCCGCCTCGCTGGCGAACTGCACGGTCACCTGCGGCTCGGCCAGGAACCAGCGCCAACCCAGGTAGGCGCCCAACGCCAGGCCGGCCACAAACAGGGCCAGCCAACTCCAGCGGCGCAGCGCGGCCGAAGACAACATGCCGGCGACTATAGCGGATCGCGGGCCGGGCGCCAGCGACCATAAAACAGAGAGCGCGGCCGCTGGCGGCCGCGCTCTCGGGTTGACTTTGGCCCGCGGAGGCGGGCGCTGTCCGGCTTAGAGGATGCCCAGTTCCTTGAGCTTGGCCTCCGGCGCCACGCCGTTCTCCCAGCCGCGCACCTTGTAGTACTCGGCCAGCATGTCGTCCAATTCGCAGACGTGGCCCTGCGAGCCCGGCATCGTGGACGGCTCGGTGGTAAAGCGCTTGGGCAGGTAGTCTGAGCCCGCGCCGTGGCCGGCCTGGTTGTTGTAGTAGCGCTCCAGGTTGTAGATGCGCTCGCCGGTCTTCAGCACGTCGTCGGCCGTGAAGGGCACGCCCACCACCGCCGAGTACTGCTGCGCGTACTCCTCAGCGCCCATGGCGAAGGCGCTGAATTTGCACAGGTCCATGCTGTCCGAGAAGGCGTGCACGTTCTGGAAGATGGCCGCCAACTCGCCCTTGCCCTTCCAGGCCAGCGGGTCCACCTTGAGCGAGCCAAACGGCATCACGCCCAGCTCGGCGGCCGGGGTGTAGGCGCGCAGGTGGCAGGCGCCGCGGTTGCTGGTGGCGTAGCCGATGCCCATGCCCTTCAGGCCGCGTGGGTCGTAGGCCGGGATGCCCTGGCCCTTGACCGTCATGGCGATCTCGGGATGGCCGAAGTGCTTGGCAATCGCGTTGGCGCCGTCGGCCATCACGTTGCCCAGGCCTTCGCGCATGGCCACCTTGCGGACGGCGTCGGTCATGCCGTAGATATCGCCCCACTTCAGGCCGCCGTCGCCGTTGGTCCAGCCCTTCTCCGTGGCTTCCATCCACACCGACAGCGGATGACCGATCTCGATCGCGTCGATGCCGAAGTCGTTGCACAAGTCGATCATCTTGGCCACGGTGTTGACGTCGTTGTTGCCGCAGTTGGCGCCCACCGACCAGGCCGGCTCGTACTCGACGCTCTCCATGCGCAGACCCTTCCACGGGCCTTCCTTGACCTCGACCTCCTTCTTGCAGGCCACCGGGCAGGCATGGCAGGTCGGGTCGTTGACCAGGATGTTCTGCTTGACGAACTCGCCGCTGATCTTCTCGGCGTCCTCGCCGAACGATGTCAACTGGCTGTTCCGGGCCGG
>JAEURL010000017.1 GCA_016789165.1 Anaerolineales bacterium
GTCCGCCACCGCCTCCAGCCGATCACGCGCGATGCCCAGCCGCAGCACCTGGCCCCCCGCCTGCTCGACGGCCGCCGCCAGCGAATAGCCGTTGGCGTCCCGGATCTGGCCGGGCTCCAGCGGCTCGTCCACCCGGCGCAGCTCATCGCCGGTGGAGAGCAAGGCCACCAGCGGCCGGCGATGAACCCGCACCTGCGGATACCCGAGCGCCGCCAGCACCCCGATGGCCGCCGGCCGCAACGGCGTACCGGCCGGCAGCACCACCTGGCCGGCGCGCACATCCTGGCCGGCCGGCCGAACGTTGGCGCCCGGCTCGGGCGCTTTCAGCACCCGCACCGCGGCCGGCAAGGCGCCGCCGCGTTCGGCGTGGTCGGTCTCCTCCACCGGCACCACCGCTTCCGCGCCGGCCGGCAACGGCGCCCCGGTCATGATCCGCAGCGCCGCGCCCGGTGGCAGGTCCGGCACGACGGCCGCCCCGGCCGGGATATCGCCCGTCACCGGCAGGGTGACCGGTTCCGCCGGCGTCGCGCGCGCGACATCGGCGACGCGGACCGCAAACCCGTCCATCGATGAATTGGCGAACGGCGGCAGATCCTCGGCCGCCCGGACATCCTCAGCCAGCACTCGGCCCAGGGCGGCCTCCAGCGGGACCGCCTCGGCCGGCAGCGGCTGAAACAGCTCGAGCAGACGGGCGCGGGCCTCAGCGACAGTGAGCATAGGATGTCCTCAGCCGGCCTTGGGGCGATAGGCTTCGATGACGTTGGGCAACTGCTCGATGCGCGTGAGCACGCGCGGCAGCACGGCGATATCCGCGATCTCCATCGTCAGCTCGATGGTGGCGATGTTGCCTTTGACGGACGTGCCGAAGGAGGACATGTTCAGCCGTTCGTTGGTGAGGATGCCGGAGATGTCCTGCACCAGGCCCGGCCGGTCATAGGCTGAGATGCGGATCGCCACCGGATAGGTGTGCTGGGCCTGGCCCCAGGAGACCTTGAGGATGCGCTCCTGCTCGCGGTGCTTGAGCACGTTCGGGCAGTCGCCGCGGTGGATGGTGACGCCGCGCCCGCGCGTGACGAAACCCACGATCGGGTCGCCGGGCACGGGCTGGCAGCAGGTGGCCAGGCGGGTGAGCATGCCCTGGGTGCCCAGGACCGTGATCTCGTCGGCCGCGGTCTGGCGCCGGGCCTCCGGCAGCACGGCCGGCAGGTTGGGCAGCGGCTCCAACGGCCGGCCCCGGGCATCGCGGTCCTTCTCCTGGGCCAGCACCACCTCGGCGATGTGCCGGCCGTGCACGTCGCCGGCCCCCACGGCGTAGTACAGCTCCTCCGGCCGGCTGAACTCCAGCTTGCGCGCCAGGGTCTCCAGGTTGAAGTCCGAGGCGCCCAGGCGCTTGAGCTCCTTCTCCACCACCAGCCGGCCCTGGATGACGATCTTCTCGCGCTCCTGGCGCCGGAAGTACAGCTTGATCTTCTGGATGGCGCTCTGGCTCTTGGCCAGATTGAGGTCCGGGTTCAGCCAGTCCCGTGAGGGGCCGCCCTGCTTGGCGGTCAGCACCTCCACCTGGTCGCCGGTGCGCAGGCGGTAATCCAGGCTGACCAGTTTGCCGTTGACGCGCGCGCCGCGGCAGCGGTGGCCAACCGAGGTGTGGACGTGGTAGGCGAAGTCGAGGGGCGTCGAGCCGGCCGGCAGATCGATGATGTCGCCGCGCGGCGTGAAGCAGTAGACCCGGTCCTGCAGCACGTCCTGCTTGACGGCGTTCACAAACTCGTGGGCGGTGGCCACATCCTGGCGCCACTCCATCATCTTGTTGCGCAGCCACTGGATGTGCTTTTCGTAGGCCTCGTCGCGCCGCGCGCCTTCCTTGTAGCGCCAGTGGGCGGCGATGCCGAACTCGGCCTGCTCGTGCATATCAGGGGTGCGGATCTGGACCTCCAGCGGCCGGCCGTCGGCGTAGAGCACGCTGGTGTGCAGCGACTGGTACAGGTTGTCTTTGGGGGTGGCGATGTAGTCGTCGAACTGGCCCGGGATCGGCTTCCACAGGTTGTGGATGATGCCCAGGGTGAAGTAGCAGGTGGGCTTGTCCTTCACCACCACGCGCACGGCGCGCACGTCGTAGACCTCGCCGAAGCTGACGGCCTTGCGCTTCATCTTCTTGTAAATCGAGTAGATGTGCTTGGGCCGGCCGCTGACCTCGCCCTCCACGCCCTCGTGCTTGAGGGCCTCCACGAGCTCGGCCGTGATGCGCTCCATCATCCGCTCGCGTTCCATCTGGTTGACGGCAATCTGCGAGGCGATATCGCGGTAGGCCTCCGGGTCGGAGTAGCGAAACGACAGGTCTTCCAATTCGGACTTCAGGCGCCAGATGCCCAGCCGGTTGGCCAGCGGCGCGAAGATCTCCAGGGTCTCGCGGGCGATGCGCTGCTGCTTCTCCGGCGCCTTGAACCCCAGCGTGCGCATGTTGTGCAGCCGGTCGGCCAGCTTCACCAGCACCACGCGGATGTCCTCGTTCATGGCCAGGAAGGTCTTGCGCAGGCTTTCGACGTTCCGGTCGATGGGCTGGTTGCCGTCCTTGGAGACGCGCGGCAGCTGGGCCAGCTTGGTGACCCCGTCCACCAGCCGCGCCACCTCCTCGCCAAAATCGCGCCGGATCTCGTCCAGGGTGAGCGCGGTGTCCTCGACCGTGTCGTGCAGCAGGCCGGCCATGATCACGGGCGCCGGCATGCGCAGCTCGGCCAGGATCTGGGCCACCGCCAGGCAGTGCTGGACGTAGGGCTCGCCGGAGGCCCGGAACTGGCCGGCGTGGGCCTTATCGGCCACGGCGAAGGCCCTCTCAATCTGCACCCGTTCCACGGCCAGCACGGTCTCGGGCAGGGTGCGCAGGACATCCTGGATGGTGAGCATGATGGCGTGAGTATAGCGGCGCCATAGGGGCGCGGCAAGGGAGCCAGAATTGGCCGCCGCTGACGGCTGTGCTACACTCCTTGGCGTGCGGCTTCTCACTGGCAAAGGGCTGTGGCTGCAGCGCATCGCGGGCTGCGAGGCCGGCGACCTGGACGCCATTGCGGCGCGCGCCCAGGCGGCCGGCCTGGCGCACGTCATCGTCAAGGTGGCGGACGGCGCCGACGCCTATAACGTCGATCCGGAGACCGGGCGCGACCTGGCGGCCGGCCTGACGCGCCGCCTGCGCGCGGCCGGCCTGACGGTCTGGGGCTGGCACAGCCTGTACGGCGATAAGCCGGCCTTCAAAGGCCCCTTCGCCGCCGATTACCACCGCCGCGAGGCGGAGGCCGCGGTGGCCCGCCTGGCCGCGCTGCAGCCGGCCGGCCTGGCCGGGCTGGTGCTGGAGGCGCGCGGCGAGTTCGAGCGCAGCGCGGGGCGGGGCCGCAAGGCGGCCGAGTACCTGGCCGAACTGCCGGCCGGCCTGCCGTTAGCGCTCTCCGCCTGGAAATCCCCGGCCGCCCACCCCCGCTTCCCGTGGGCCGAGTTCCGCGAACGCTGCCAGATGGATCTGCCGCCCGTGTACTGGGTGGGCCGGCACGGCGAGGCGGAGCGCCAGCTGCGGGCGGCCGTGCGGCCGTTCCAGGCCCTGGCCCCGGCCCGGCCCCTGGCGCCCGTCGGTCCGGCCTTCTTTGAGGCCAACTGGCGGCCCACCCCCAACGACCTGCACGAATTCCTGGCCACGGCCCGCGCCCTCGGCCTGCCGGCCGCCAGCCTGTGGCTGTGGGATCAGCTGGGCCTGACCGGCGGCGAGCCCGCCGACCGCAACCCGCGCCAACTCGACTTCCGCCCGCTGTGGGACGCCCTGGCGGCCTTCCCCTGGCCGGCCATTGAGCCGACGCCCGTTGAAGTTGAGGTCCACGAGCTCGAGATCATCACGCCGGCTGTCGAGCCGGCGCCCGTTGAAGCTGAGGTCCACGAGCTAGAGCGCACGCCGGCCATTGAGCCGACGCCCGTTGAGCCTGAACCAACCGTTGAGCCGGTGGCCATTGAGCCTGAGACCCAC
>JAEURL010000076.1 GCA_016789165.1 Anaerolineales bacterium
CCGCGGCGGTCGCCGCCGGCCCGGCCGCCGGCCGAGAGCGCGGCCACCAGCCGGCCGGCCAGGTCGCCGCCCAGGCTGCTGAAGGTCGCGGCCAGCGCCTGCACCGTGGCCTGGCTCACCAAAATATTGCCCTGGGCCGCGAAACCCTGGCCGACGACGAGCTCGCCCGGCCCGCCGGCGTTCCCGCCCGCGCTGCCGCCGGCCCAGGCGAAGCAGGCCCGCCCGGTCCAGCTGGCCGCCCGCCCGCGCGCGTCCACCACGCCCACCTGGCGGTGCTCGCGGTCGGCGTCGTCCGCGAGCAGGATGCGCACGGCGGCCTCGGCCGAGGCGCCGTTGCGCAGCAGGGCCAAGCCGCGCGGCCCATACGACAGGTTGGCGAAGGACTGGGTGGCCACGGCGCCCACGCCGGCCTCCGCCCACGGCACCACCGGCCGCACGTTGGGGAACTTGGACTGCACGGCCACGCCCAGGTCCCCCGTGGCGGGGTCGTGCGCGACGAGCGAAAAAGTGGCGATCAGGGGCTCAGCGGGCATGCGGACCTCCGCGCGGGGTGCGGGCATTGTAGCGCACCGGGAAACAAAAACGCGGACCGGGCGCGCCCGATCCGCGTTGGCTTGAAGCGCCGCCTCAGGCGGCGGCCGGCTCCGGCTGGGGCCGGCCGTTGGCGCCCGGCCCGGCCGCCGGGGTGTGCTCCTGCCCGCGCTCCTGCGCCCGGAACTGGCTCATGTACAACTCGTAGAAGAAGCCGCGCTGCGCCAGCAGCTCGTCGAACTTGCCGCGTTCGATCACCTCGCCGGCCTTCAGCACCAGGATCATGTCCGCGTTGCGGATGGTGCTCAGCCGGTGGGCGATGACGAAGGAGGTGCGGCCCTTGAGCAGCTGCTCCAGCGCCTTCTGGATCAGGCGCTCGGTGCGCGTGTCCACGCTGGAGGTGGCCTCGTCCAGGATCAGGATGCGCGGGTCGGCCAGGGCGGCGCGGGCGATGGAGAGCAGCTGGCGCTGGCCCTGGCTCAGGCCGGAGCCGCGCTCGCCCAGCACCGTCTGATACTTGTCCGTCAGGCGCTCGATGAAGCTGTCGGCGTGGGCCAGCTTGGCTGCCGCGATCACGTCTTCGTCCGTGGCGCTTGGCCGGCCGAAGCGGATGTTCTCCATCACCGTGGTGCTGAACAGGAAGGTGTCCTGCAGCACGATGCCGATCTGCTTGCGCAGGCTCTCCTTGGCGATCGCGCGCACGTCCACGCCGTCGATTTTGACCGCGCCGCCGGTCACATCGTAGAAGCGCGGGATCAGGTTGATGATGGTGGTCTTGCCGGCGCCGGTGGGGCCGACGATGGCCACGGTCTGGCCGGGCTCGGCCGTGAAGTCCACGGCGTGCAGGACCGGCGTGCCCTTCTTGTACTCGGCCGAGGCGTGCTCGAACTGCACGCGCCCGACGATGGGCGGCATGGCCGGCGCGTTGGGCCGGTCCTGGATGGCCGGCTCCACGTCCAGCAGGCCGAAGATGCGCTCGGCGCCGGCGATGGCGCTCTGGATGTTGGTCCACAGCACCGCGATCTGCTGGATGGGCTGGTTGAAGCGCTGGACGTAGCCCAGGAACGTGATCACCAGGCCGAGCGAGACCGCCGTGCCGAAGAGCTGGGCACCGTTGAGCAGGGCCAGGCCGCCGGCGCAGGTGACCACGGCCAGCGCCAGGTAACCGAGCGCCTCCAGGGCCGGCGCCAGGGCGGAGGTGAAGGCCACGGCCCGCACATTGGCGTCCCGGTTGGCGGCGTTGGCGGCCCGGAACTGCTCGATGTTCTCCTCGGCCCGGTTGAAGGCCTGCACCTCGCGCACGGCCGCGATGCTCTCCTGCAGGTTGGCGTTGACGGCGCCCATCTCCTGGCGCGAGCGCCGGAAGGCCTTGCGGGCCTGGTCCGAGAAGTAGAGCGTGGCGATGGCCATCAGCGGGGTCACCGCCATGCTGAGCAGGGCGAAGGGCACGTTCTTGGCCAGCATGTTGTAGGCGATCCAGCCCAGCAGCAGGAGGCCGCTGGCCACGTTGACCAGCGCGAAGCTGATGGCCTGGTTGATCGTCTCAGTGTCGTTGGTGATGCGGCTCATCAGGTCGCCGGCCTCATGCTCGGCGTAGTAGATCAGCGGCAGGCGGTGCAGGTGCTCAAAGACCTCCAGCCGCAGGGCGCGCAGCACGTGCTGGCCGGCCCAGGTCATGGCGAAGAAGGTCATCCCGGTCAGCAGCGAGCCGGCCACGTACAGGCCGATGATCAGCAGGATCACCCGGCCCAGGCCGGCCAGCCGGTCGGCGTCGGAGAGCGCGGCGCCCGCCGCCGGCGGCGCGAAGCCGCCGGCCGTGAAGGCGTTCTTCAGCAGCGTCTGCGTGAAGCCCTGCGGCTCCGCGCCCGCGCTCAGCCAGCAGTTGGAGGCCGAGGCGTTCTGGTCGCCGCTGGCGCCGGGGAAGTTGCCGAACGTGCTGGCCGCGGCCGGCGCCAGGTAGCAATCCACCAGTTGGCCGGTGAGCTCCGGCGTGGTGACCTGCGCCCAGGTGGCGATGACGACGAAGAGCGCGGCCGCCAGCATGGCGTACCAGTAGGGGCCGAAGTGCTGGCCCAGGCGCGCCAGCGTGGCGCCGACGCTCTTGGGTTTATAGGTTTCTTGGGCCATTAAGGCGCGGGGGCCGCCCGGACCACCAAACATAGGCTTGCTCCAATCTCTGTGCGGCGGGCTAGGCCGGCGCCGCTTCCGGGGCTGGCGCGGCGGCCGCTTCAGGAGCGTCGCCCACCAATTGCGAGTTGTAGATCTCGGCGTAGATGGGGCTGTCTTCCATCAGCTCGGTGTGCCGGCCGCGCGCCACGATCTGGCCTTTATCCAGCACCAGGATCTGATCGGCGGTCATCACCGTGCTGATGCGCTGGGCGATGACGAAGGACGTGCGGCCCTTCATCAGCCGGTCCAGCGCGCGCTGGATCTGGGCCTCGGTCTGCACGTCCACGCTGGAGGTCGAGTCGTCCAGGATCAGGAGGCGCGGGTCCAGCAGCAGGGCGCGGGCGATGGCCAGGCGCTGCTTCTGGCCGCCGCTCAGGGTGGCGCCGCGCTCGCCGACCGGCGTGGCGTAGCCCTCCGGGAAGGACAGGATGAAGTCGTGCGCGGCCGCGGCCTGGGCGGCGGCGATGATCTCCTCATCCGTGGCCTCCGGCCGGCCGAAGGCGATGTTGTCCCGGATGGTGCCGCTGAACAGCGTGGTCTCCTGCAGCACGATGCCGATCTGGGCGCGCAGCGAGTTGAGCGTCACGTCGCGCAGGTCGTGCCCGTCGATGGTGAGGCGGCCCTCAGTCGGATCGTAGAAGCGCGGCAGCAGGTTGATGATGGTGGTCTTGCCCGAGCCGGTGGCGCCCAGCAGGGCCACGGTCTGGCCGGGCTCGGCCGTGAAGTCCACGTTGCGCAGCACTGGTTCGCCGCCGCCGAAGTAGCGGAAGGTGACGTTCTCGAAGCGGATCCGGCCTTGGACGGCCGGCAGCTCGCCGGCGCCCGGCTTGTCGGTCACATCGCTCTGGGCGTCCAGGATCTCGAAGATGCGGCCGGCGGAGGCCGCCGCCTGGCCGAACTGGGTGATGATGAAGCCGAACTGGGCGATCGGGAAGAACAGGTAGATCAGGTACAGGCTGAACTCCTGCCACTCGCCCAGCGTCAGCGTGCCGCCGATGATGGCCTGGCCGCCGACGTATAGGGTGGTGGCCTGGCCCAGGTTGGCGATCAGGAAGACCAGCGGGAACAGGAACGTGAACAGCCGCGCGATGGTGATCTGCTGATCCATCAGGGCGTCGGCCGCTGTCCGGAATTTGGCCTCTTCGTCCTTCTCGCGGGTGAAGGCCTTGACCACCTTGATGCCGGCCAGGTTCTCCTGCAGCACGGTGTTGAGGGCCGCCAGGCGCTGCTGGACCTTGGCGAAGAGCGGCTGGCTGATGATGCCGAAGGTCATGAACAGGACCAGGGCCACCGGCAGGATCCAGATCGTCGCCAGCGCCAAGGCGGCGTTGGTGGTGAATAGGATCAGCAGGGTGGCCGTCAGCAGCAGCAGCGCGCCCACCAACTGCAGCAGGCCCTGGCCCAGGAACAGGCGCACCTTCTCCACGTCGTCGGTGGCGCGGATCATCAACTGGCCGGTCTGGTTCTGGTCATGGTACGAGAACGACAGGCGCTGAATTTTGGCGTACAGGTCGTTGCGCAGGTCAAAGGCCACGGCCTGCGAGTTCTTCTCCGCCCAGTAGGCCTGCAGGAAGGCGAACAGGCCGCGCAGCGCGGCGAAGACCACGATGGCGGCGCCGGCCGTGAGCAGGGCGTTGGGCGCGTTGGTCTGGTCGGCGGTGAGCCGGGCCACGAGCTGGTCCCTGGTCCACTCGGCCGGGTACTTCAGGAATTCCAGGATCTTAGGCAAGGCCAGGCCGGTGACGCTGGCCGGGATCTTGTCCAGGGCGTCGAGCACCTGTTTGGCGATCACGCCCTGCGTCACGGCGTCGATGATGGCGCGCACCAGACGCGGCACGGCCAACTGCGACAGCGTGGCGACGATCAGGAAGATATAGGGCAGCGCCGCCTGGCGGCGGTAGCGCCCCAGGTATTGGACGGCCCGCCGCATGGCTTGATTGTCGGCGGCCCGCCCGGCGCGCCGGCCGCCCGGCTGCCCCGGGGCTCGCGAGGGGGGAAACATCGATCAGCACTCCTTCATCTGTCGTTCACCGATAGGACACCCAAACGACTGGGCCGCTGAGCCGGCCGGTTTCAAGCGGGGCCGGCCATAGCGGGCCTGGTCTGAGGCTGGCACACGGGCGGGGCGCTCAGGCGATCCGGTGGAAGCGCATGAAGATCCGCGTCGCCAGCGCCTGGTCCAGGGCCTCGGCCGGCGCGTCGGCCGGCAGGCCGAAGAGGCGGTGGAAGTTGGCCCGCCGCTCGCGCTGGTAGAGCGCGAAGATGCGGCGCCGCTCGGCCTCGTCCCGCACCGGCTCACCGCGGACGCGCAGCGCTTGCCCTTTGATCTCCAGCATTGCTTCGGGATTGCGCAGGACGTTGGGATACCAGTTGGAGGCGCCGTCCGCGCCGGTCAGGGCCAGGATGGTCGGCCGGCCGGCCGTGTCCCGCACCTCGGGATCGAACAGAAAACCGATCGGGGTGGAATAGCGCCGGCCGGTCTTGCGGCCGGCCACCGTGATCACCATGACCTCTTCGCCGAGCGGGCCCAGCCAGTTGCGGCGCAGCAGGAAGGCCTGGAACCGCATCATGGCCCGGGCGAAGGCCGGCACGCGGCGGGGGCGGGTGGTGGAGGGGGCGGCGGTCGTCATCGTTCGTTTTTCCTCATCTCGTTGAGTTGGCGGGTGGCTTCTGTCAGGTGGCGCAGCGCCTGGCCGACCGCAGCGCGTTCGGCCGGGTCCAGATGCTCGGCGAGGGATTCCGTCCAGCGGTTGCGGACCGCGATCCCGTCGGCCACTAACTGGCGGCCATGGTCGGTAAGGGTGATCTGCTTGGCGCGGCGGTCGTTCGGGTCTTCGGCGCGCGCCAGGTATCCGTCCCGCACCAAACGGTCCACCATCTGGCTGGCGGCCGCGGCCGTGACGTCCAACTCGGCCGTGATCTCCGAAAGCCCGCACTGGCCGCGGTAGTACAGGCGCATCAGGGTGCTGAACTGCGGCATCGACAAACCGGTCCCGCGCACATAGCGCACCCACTCGTGCATCGAGCGGGCCATAAAGACCTCTGCCCAGTCCTTAAGCGCATTCTGGAGTTCGTGGGTGGAAAACATAAAATAAACCCAAGTGAATATTTAAGCGCGATGAAATTTATCACCAGACTGTAGTTCGATCAACTGCCCGTACAGGGAGTTCACGGGACTCTTATTTGACAGGCCGGCCCGGAAGGCACAGAATAATACCGACTGGTCGGTATTTTTTAGGAGGCAACATGGCGGCCCAGATACGGGCGGAAGAAACCCGCGATCGATTGCTCCAGGCGGCGGCGGGTTGCTTTGCCGAACGCGGCTACGAGGCCACAGGGACGGCCGAGATCTGCCGGCGGGCCGGCGTCAGCAAAGGCGCCTTCTATCATCACTTTGCCAGCAAGCAGGCCCTGTTTCTGGAGCTGCTGAATCGCTGGCTGGCGGCGCTGGACGAGCAGTTGGCGGCGGCGCGCAGCCCGGCCCAATCGGTGCCGGAGAGCCTGCGGGCGATGGCGGCCGCGGCGGCCCCGGTCTTTGGCGCCGCGGATGGGCAGCTGCCGATCTTCCTCGAGTTCTGGAGCCAGGCCGCGCGCGACCCGGCCGTGCGCGAGCAGTCCCGCGCGCCTTACCAGCGGTATCAGGATTTTTTCGCCGGCCTGCTCCGGGCCGGGGTGGCGGAAGGCAGCCTGCCGGCCGTGGACCCGGAGTTGACCGCCCACGTGCTGGTGGCGTTTGCGGCCGGTTTGCTGCTGCAAAGCCGCGCTGACCCGCAGGGGGCAGACTGGGCGGCTGTGGCCCGCGCCGGCCTGGACCTGCTGCTGGCCGGCGCTCGGAGGTCGGTATGAGAGTCTTGCTCACGGGCGCTTTCGGCAATATCGGTGCGCGCGTTCTGACGGCGCTGCTGGAGCACGGGCATACGGTGCGCAGTTTTGACCTGCCCACCCCCGCCAACCGGGCGGCCGCCGAGCGCTGGGGCGGCCGGATCGAGGCCCACTGGGGCGATCTGCGCCAGCCGGAGGCCGTGGCCGCGGCTGTGCGCGGCCAGGAGGCCGTGATCCACCTGGCCTTCATCATCCCCTTCATCTCGGCCACCGGCGTGCACAGCGAGGCCCGGCCGGACTGGGCCCGGACCGTGAACGTGGATGGCACCCGCCACCTGCTGGCGGCGGCCGGCGCCCAGACGCCGGCGCCGCGCCTGGTCTTCGCCTCGTCGCTGCACGTCTTTGGCCGCACGCAGAACCAGCCGCCGCCGCGCACCGCCGCCGATCCGGTCCAGCCGGTGGAACACTACGCGCAGCACAAAGTGGAATGTGAGGCGTTGGTGCGCGCCTCCGGCCTGCCCTGGGCCATCCTGCGCCTGCCCGCCACCCTGCCGGTGCGGCCGATCATGGATCCGGGCATGTTTGAAGTGCCGCTGGGCAACCGCATCGAGTTCGCCCACGTGGACGACGTGGCCCTGGCGCTGGCCAATGCCGTGGCGAGCGAGGCCGTCTGGGGCCGGCTGCTGCTGATCGGCGGCGGGCCGCGCTGCCAGTTTTATTACGGTGACCTGGTGCGGCGGGTCCTGAAGGCGATGGGGGTGGGGATGCTGCCGGCCGAGGCCTTTGCCCTGACCCCGTTCAGCACCGATTGGCTGGACACGGCCGAAAGCGAACGGCTGCTGCATTACCAGCGCCACGGCCTGGACGATTACCTGCGCGACCTGCGCGCCGCGGTCGGCCGGCGGCGCTGGCTGATCTGGCTTTTCCGGCCCTTTATCCGGCACTGGCTGCTGGCCCGTTCACCCTATTTCACCCCGCTCTAGGCCCGGACGCGCGGTATCCGCCGGCGGAGCGTTTTCCGGACCGCGCTCGGAGGCCGCCGGGCCAGCCCTGGCCCGGCCCGCCAAGTTAGACAGCCGCGCCGGCGGCCTCTCAACGGATTTGACAAACCGGATATAATGGCGGGCAATCTGCCGGGCTCTTCAGCCGATAATCAAACTAAGTCTAAGATCCACCGCGCCTCGCCAGGGTGACTGTCCACTCCAGCCCCTGTTGGCGCGGTTTCAGACTGGTTCGCATGCCTGCGACTGTGACGCCAGCCGCTGTTCACGCCGACCGCTATGTAGCCGCACCTCGCCGCGCGAGGCTGCGTGCGTCGGCGTCCCTCCCACCCATCCCCCACGGACGAGGAGACCCCGCCTGAATGGCCAATGTCCTTGAAGTTAATGATCTCGTCGTGCGCTTCAAAACCCCGGAAGGGGTGGTCCACGCCGTGAATGGCGTGACCTTTGCCTTGGAAGAGGGCGAGACGCTGGGGGTGGTGGGGGAAAGCGGCTGTGGCAAGAGCGTCACCATGCTCTCGGTGCTGGGCCTCATCCCCCAACCGCCCGGCAAGATTGAGCGCGGCCAGGCGCTCTTCCTGGGCAAAGACCTGCTGCGGCTGTCGGCCGCGGAGCTGCGCGCCATCCGCGGCGCCCAGATCAGCATGATCTTCCAGGACCCGATGACCTCGCTCAACCCGGTGCTGACCGTGGGCCGGCAGTTGACCGAACCCCTGGAAGTCCACCAGGGCATGAACAAGCAGGAGGCGCGCCAGCGCGCGGCCAAGCTGCTGGAGCTGGTGGGCATCCCCAGCCCGGAGAACCGGCTGGACGATTACCCGCACCAGTTCTCGGGCGGCATGCGCCAGCGCGTGATGATCGCCATGGCCCTGGCCTGCAACCCGCAGGTCCTGATCGCGGACGAGCCCACCACCGCCCTGGACGTGACCATCCAGGCCCAGATCGTGGATCTGGCCAAGCGCCTGCGCGACACGCTGGGCATGGCCATGATCTGGATCACCCATGACCTGGGCATCGTGGCCGGCCTGGCCCACCGCGTGATGGTGATGTACGCCGGCTACATTGTGGAGCGCGCGCCCGTCAAAGAGCTGTACGCCCGGCCGCAGCACCCCTACACCCGCGGCCTGCTGGGTTCGCTGCCGCGCGTGGACGAAAGCGAGTCCCGGCGCCTGGTGAATATCGAAGGCATGCCCCCGGACCTGCTGACTCCGCCCACCAGCTGCCCCTTCGCCCCGCGCTGCGCCTACGCCTACGACCGCTGCCACCAAGAAAACCCGCTCCTCAAGCCGATGGAGGCCGGCCACGAAGTGGCCTGCTGGTGGGATGTGGACGGGGGGAGACCGCGCTATGACCGCTGAGACCTCCAACGGCCGCGCCGCGGCCGACGTCCTGCTGCGCGTCGAGAACCTGAAGAAACATTTCCCCATCCGGCGCGGCCTGCTCATGCGCCAGGTGGGCGCGGTGAAAGCCGTGGACGGCGTCTCCTTCGACGTGCGCCGCGGCGAGACCCTGGGCCTGGTGGGCGAGAGCGGCTGCGGCAAATCCACCACCGGGCGCGTGATCCTGCAGCTGTACCCGGCCACCGCCGGCCAGGTGACGTTTGAAGGCCAGAACCTGACCGAGCTCACCGGCGAGGCCCTGCGCCAGATGCGGCGCAAGATGCAGATGATCTTCCAGGACCCATACGCCTCGCTCAACCCGCGCATGACCGTGGGCGACATCATCGGCGAGGCCCTGGAGATCCACGGGGTGGCCGAGGGCAAGGCCAAGGTGGAGCGCGTCCAGGAACTGCTCAAAGTGGTGGGCCTCAACCCCTTCTTCGTCAACCGCTTCCCGCACGAGTTCTCCGGCGGCCAGCGCCAGCGCATCGGCATCGCCCGCGCCCTGGCCCTGCAGCCGTCCTTCATCGTCTGCGACGAGCCGATTTCGGCCCTGGACGTCTCGATCCAGGCCCAGGTGGTGAACCTGCTGGAGGACCTGCAGAAGGAGCGCGGCCTGACCTATCTGTTCATCGCCCATGACCTGAGCATGGTGCGGCACATCGCCGACCGCGTGGCCGTGATGTACCTGGGCCGGGTGGTGGAGTTGACCGACAAGCAGACGCTGTACAACTCGCCCCTGCACCCGTACAGCCAAGCCCTGCTCTCGGCGGTGCCGGTGCCGGACCCGGCGGTGGAGGAGAAGCGCCAGCGCGTGATCCTCACCGGCGACGTGCCGAGCCCGGCCAACCCGCCCGCGGGCTGCACCTTCCACACGCGTTGCCCGCTGGCGGAAGCTCGCTGTAAAGCGGAGGCCCCGGCCTGGCGTGAGGCGCAGCCCGGCCACTGGGTGGCCTGCCATTTGGTTTAGCGGCCCCAGCCGGGCCGCGGCGGCCTTCATGAGGGAAGGCGGCCGCCCCGCCCAGCCGGCCATACTAAGGAGGTGACGCCCAGCGCCGATACGCAACCCCGACCCCCTGCTTGCTATCCGTATTCTCTTTTGAGGAGGAGAGGCTCCAATGTTAAGTGCCAAGCGTCTGTCGACGGCTTTCGGCCTGCTCGCGGCCCTCAGCATGGTGCTGAGCGCGTGCGCGCCGTCGGCCACCCCCACCCCGCAGGTCATCGTCCAGACCCAGATCGTCGAAGTGCAGGGGACGCCCCAGGTGCAGGAAGTGGTCATCACGGCCACGCCCGAGGCGGTCGCCCCGGTGGAGAAGGAAAAGGTTCTGCGCATCAACCTCGGCACCTGGCCGGATGTGATCGACCCGCAGAAGTCGTCCTTCGTCAACGAGATCGCGCACCTCAAGCTGATTTACGAAGGCCTGACCAAGTTCAACACCAAGCTGGAGACCGTGCCCGGCAATGCCGAGTCCTGGGCCTACAGCGACGATTTGATGACCCTGACCTTCACCCTGCGCGACGGCCTGAAGTACAGCGACGGCTCGCTGCTCAACGCCAAGCGCTATGAGTACGCCCTCCAGCGCAATATCAACCCGGACACCGCCGGCGAGTACGCCTCCATCACCGACGAAATCCTGGGCGCGCCGGAATGGCGCGGCTGCGACGCCGCCACGGAAGGCGCCTGCGACGCGGCCGCCGCGGTGGTGGCCGAGAGCGTCAAGGCCACCCACGCCGACGGCACGGCCTGCGCCGACTACGAGGACGCGGCCTGCAATACCCTGACCCTCAAGCTCTCCAAGCCGGCCCCCTATTTCCATACCATCATGGGCATCTGGGTGGCTTTCCCGGCTAAGGAAGAGAATATCGCCGAGGGCGGCGACGACTGGTGGACCTCGTCCAAGTACCAAGTCGGCAACGGCCCCTTCGTGTGGACGTCGCTCGAGCCGGCCGTGCGCTCGCTCTTCACGCCCAACGCCAACTACTGGCAGGGCTCGCCCAAGGTCAGCATCGAGTACAGCTACATCGTCGACAGCGCTGTGGCCTTCGAGGCTTACAAGAACAACGAATTCGACATCGTCGCCTCGGCCAGCGAGGACTTCGACGCCATCGAGGCCGACCCCGACCTGAAGGCCCAGCACCTGGTCTACGCCGGCTCCTGCACCACCGTCATCAAGCTCGGCCTGAAGGGCATCTATACGGATCCCAGCGGCCAGCAGTACGATTCGCCGTTCAACGATCCCAAGGTCCGCGAGGCCTTCTACTATGCCTTCGACGCCGAGGGCTGGGCTCAGGACGTGGACGCCAACCTGAGCACCCCCACCTGGACCTGGATCCCGCCCGGGTATCCTGGCTATGACGCCGAGGCCAACGCCGCGCCGCAGTTCGACCCCGAGAAGGCCAAGGCGGCCCTGGCCGCTTCCTCCTACGGCGGCCCCGATGCCCTGAACGCCCTGGGCCTCAAGCTGACCTACGGCCAGAGCGCCCGCAACCAGCAGCGCTCCGAGTGGCTGGTGGCCAATTACAAAGAAGTCCTGGGCATCGACATCGCCCTCGACCCGATCGACTCCACCACCTTCACGGCCATCACCAAGGATCCGGCCACCTTCCCGCTGCTGGCCCGCCAGGGCTGGTGCGCGGATTACCCGGACCCGCAGAACTGGCTGAGCGTCTACTGGCGCTCCGACACGACCTTTGCCCAGCGCCAGGGCTGGGAAAACGCCGAGTTTGACGCGCTGGTGAACGCCGCCGACGTCGAACCGGATCCCGCCAAGCGCATGGACCTGTACATGCAGGCCCAGCGGCTGCTGCTCTCCCAGTTCCCGTCCGCGTTCGGCTACAACAACAAGAACCACTTCCTGGTCAAGCCGTGGGTGCTGGGCGTCACCACCACCCCGCAGGACTCCGGCTGGGCCGGCGAGCAAGACGTGATGTCGCTGGACATCGACACCTCGATGATCCCGTAAGACAACGCCCGCGTTCGTGTGCGAGGCCTCCCGGGCCAGCCCGGGAGGCCTCGCCTCGGCGTGCGCTGTGGCCTGGGGCGAAACCCAAGCGGCTTCGCCCCACGTCAGAGGGTACGCCGCGCCCAGCGGTGCCCCCCGGTTGAGGGAGAACAGGTATGGTCACTTTCATTATCCGCCGGCTGATCCTGCTGGTGCCCGTGATGTTCCTGGTGGGCCTGGTGACCTTCGTCTTGATGCGGGCCGCCCCCGGCAGCCCGTGGGACACCAACGCCGAGCGCCGGCAGGTGGACGAGATCACCCAGAAGCGCCTGAACACTTACTACGGGCTCGATAAGCCCATGTGGCGCCAGTTCGTGGGCTACATGATTGGCGACTTCAACGAGAAGGGCGAGTTTGTATGCGGCTTCATGTGCGGGCGCATGGGCCCCTCCTACCGCCAGCGCGGCCGGCAGGTGGAGAACATCCTGTTTGACGCGCCGGAGGACGGCAGCTTCTGGGAAAGCAAGTTCGGGTACTCGGCCCGCCTGGGCGGGCTGGCCCTGGCGATCGCCGTTGTGGTGGGCATCCCGCTGGGCGTCATCTCGGCCCTGCGGCAGAACACGCTGGCCGATTACATCAGCATGTTCATCGCCACCTCGGGCGTCTCCCTGCCCAACATCGTACTGGGCATCTTCTTCATCATCATCTTCGCCTCCTGGCTGGGCTGGGTGGACGTGGCCCCCAAGAACTGGGATCAGATCGGGGTGTGGGTCCTGCCGGCCGTGGTGCTGAGCTTCGGCACCCTGGCCTTCACCACCCGCCTGACGCGC
>JAEURL010000078.1 GCA_016789165.1 Anaerolineales bacterium
CCCGTTCGCCCGGCATCACCAGCACCGTGTCCTTCCAGCCCTCGTCCGTGAAGCCGGCGCTGACGGTATCCCAGCCGGTCTTGAGTTCAGGGGCGACCTCGCGGCTGGCCACCTGGAACTGGACCCCGTGAAAGTGGATCGGGTGCGCCATGCCGTTCGCATCCATCATTTCGCCTGGATTGCGTTCGTTGATAATATCCCAGGCCTCCAACGCGCCGGCCGCGACAGTTTCTTCTGGCAACGCTTCGTCCATCACGAACTGCCGGCCGTTGATCAGCCACGTCATGTTGCGCAGCTGCAGGCGGGCCTCGCGCGGCTGAGCGATGTTGCGTGCCGTCTGTGGGTTCAGGCGCGGCAACACGGACAACGTCTTCGGCAAAGTCCGGGTCTCCGCCTCGGGGCGCTCGACCTTGACCCGCACGATCGTCAAAGGCGTGCCCTGGGCCAGCCCACTGCCCATCATCCCCATCATGCCGCCCATGCCGCCCGGGTCTTCCGTGCCCGCGAAAGCCAGGCTATCCAGCGAGAATTCAGTGCCGGCGGTAAACCGGCTGAAATCAGCCCACAGCTCCACGCGTTCGCCCGGCGCCAGCATGACGTAGGGCTTCTCGACCGGCTCGGCCAGCAAGCCGCCATCCGTGCCGAGGACGGTCAGCGGCTCGCCCGTGCTCCAGCCCAACTTGTAGATCCGGCTGTTGGAGCCGTTGAGCAGGCGCAGCCGGTAGGCGCGCGAGGCGGCGCTCAGCAGGAGGTCCGGCCGGCCGTTGACGAGCACCCGGTCGCCCAGGAAGCCCATCATCGCGTCCATCATGCCGCCGCCCATCATGCCCATCCCACCGCCACTGCCGGTCTGGGCCGCGCCGTCGGCGGTGAGCGCCTGCCCGAGGTAGACCAGGCGGTTGTCGGCGTCGAAGGTGCGGTCTTGGATGACGAGTGGAACGTCGAACTCGCCGTTGGGGAGATTGAGCGTAGCCTCCTCGTCATCCGAGACGATGAACAGGCCGGCCAGGCCGGCCATCACCTGGCCGCCCGTCAGGCCGTGCGGGTGCGGATGAAACCAGTAGGTGCCGGCCCGGTTGTTGACTTGGAACTCATAGATGTAGGTCTGTCCAGGTTTGATGGCGAAGCGGGGATGGCCGTCCATGGCTTCCGGCACCAGCAAGCCGTGCCAGTGGACAATGGTTTCCTGGTCTTTCAAGCCGTTGGTGAAGTTGACCCGGATGCGCTGACCTTTGCGGACCCGGATCACGGGGCCAAGGTAGCTGTCCGGGATCGACTGGACTTGGTCACCGCCCAGGCTGACGTGAGTGACCTGATAGGTCCAGACGGGCGTCTTGGGACCGGGCCAGATGGCCTGCTCGGCGGGCGCAGCGCGCAGATCAAACTCCACATCCGGTGTGAAGCCGGACGGGGCCCCACCGGTGCCGGCAGTCCCGTGGTCCGGGACCGGCAGCGGGTTGGTCGTGGAACAGGCTGCCAGCCAGTTGGCGCCGGCCAGCGTCAGGCCGCCCACGCCGGCCAGGCGCAGGAAGCCGCGGCGGCTGAGACGAGAAAAGCGGTTGGTCATGATCGTGGTTTCCTCACGCTGTTCCAAGCGGAGTGCCGCAGTTCGGGCAATGCGTCCAGGCAGCTTGCAGGCCCTGGCCGCAATGCGCACAATATCGGGGGGCCTGGGGCGAGGGCGGAATAACAGCGACAGGCGGGCGCTGCCCTAGTACCTTCCAAGCCCCCGCCAGCACCCCAGCGACCAACAGAATTGGCAGGCCCAGCACAACCAGCATCATGAGCAATCCAAGACCAAACATCATGGCAACAAACTCCTGATAACCAATCGGTGTAGTTAATACACAGAGAGCCGGCTCGCCGCCAGGCCAGCCGGCTCGCCACGGGTGGCGAATCTTATGAATTGGTCTGCGGAGCAGGCGTTCCGTGGCAACCGCCGGCGCCCATATTGAGGAGCATCTGTTCATAGCGGCCGGTCATGTGCGTGAGCATCTGATCGGCTTGCGCCTGGGTCAGCACGCCCTCGGCCACAGCCTGGTTCAGGCCGGCCTGGACGGCCGTCTGCAGCGCCTGGGACAGATCCGCCTGGCTCACGCCCCGCGCCTCGGCTACCTGGGCCAGCGTCGGGCCCTGCGCCAGCTGCGCGGCGAGCTCGTCCGTCGTGAGCCCCAGTTTCTCGGCTAGGGCATTCCAGACCAGGGTGTGCATGCCGTTATTGGTGCTCATCCATTGCTGCATTCCGGCCATCCCCGCGCCGTTCCCCATGTGGCCGCCGCCCAGGCTGCCCCGCGCGCCGGCCATTCCCCAGGTCGCGCCCGCATTGCCGCCCATCATCCAACCGGGGCCGAAGCCGCTGCCCCAGCCTGGCTGCTGGGTCTGAGCAAACGCCACTCCGCCGCCCAGGGCGAGCAGGGCTGTCAGAGCGACGGCGGCGATAACGATAAAGGTTGTCTTGGTGTTCATTGTCCTGTCCTTTGGGGCCGGTGGCCCTGAATGTCGCGTTCCAAATGTCGCGTTCAATGGCCGTATGGTATTCGGGGTGTTTGAAGTTCTCGTGAAGAAGTCGCGCCGGCGGCATGAACGGGCATACGCCGTTTGGCCTGCTTCGATCAGCGAGTTGGGCGGCCAGAAGGCGGACCCGCCGTTTGGCCTGTGAGTTTTGACAGGGAACGAGGTAAGAGGGCCGAGATAACGGCTGTGCGGACAGGAGGCGTGGGAACGACCCGATTCCCTATATCACTGGGGTTAGAGACTGTTTCTTAACTCGTTCGTTCGCCTTGTTTCCAGGCGATTCGCGATCTGTCGCCAAAGGCCGCAAATCGTGGCAAAACAAGCGAAAAGACGCGAATTCTGACGCCTTTAAGAAACACTCTCTTACGCTTCGTCATCTTCCTCATGAGTTGGGTGGTCAACTCTGCCGGCCATGAAGCGGTCAGGATTAGCCTCGAAGGCGCGCAGGCAAGCCCGCAGACAGAAGTACACGACCCGGCCCTGATATAGGGCGCTTGGGTAGCCGGCGGTGTTGGTCAGCACACCCCCGCAGGCCGTGCGCGCCAGGAGCTCAGGGGTTGGGGAGTCGCTCATTTTTCACCTCATTTGCGCCAAATCTAACTCGATCCAGCGAATGACCGTGCGGTGTGCCGCCACCCATTCACGGCTGGCCGCTGT
>JAEURL010000149.1 GCA_016789165.1 Anaerolineales bacterium
CTCCTCCGGCGGATTGCGGCCGGCCTCCACGGCGCGCTGGCGGCTGAGGTCCACCGGCCCGCGCTGGGCGGCCGCCAGCACCTCAAAGGCCAGGCCCTCCAGCAGCACCGAGCGGCCCAGGATATCGGCCAGGGTGGCGGCCAGGGCGTCCAGCCCCCCGCCCTCCAGCACCAGCCGGGTCAGCCGGCGGTGAAGGTCGTCGGCGCGCTCCTTGACCGCAAACTGCTCGTTGACCAGTTCGACGTACAGGCGCTCGATCAGGGTGATGAATTTGACGTCGTGCGGGACGACGATGATCGGGAAGCCCGCCGCCTCGGCCGCCTGGCACATCGCCTCCGGCACCGCGTCAAAGGACCAGCCCAGGGAGAAGACCAGGCCCACCAGGCCGCTGGCCACCAGTTTGGGGATGAAGGCGGCCTGCTCGGCCGGGTTGTCTTTCAGGCTGTAGCCGGAGGTGAAGAGCAGCAGGCCTTGGCCGTAGACGTGGATTTCGGCGTCGGGGATGTCCACCACGTGCACGCGGCGGATCAGCCGATCCAGGCCGCCTTCGCCGGCGACGACGCGGGCTTTCTCGAAGACGGCCAGCTGCAGGGCCTGACGCAGAGTAAGCATCAGCCCGATTTTACAGCAGGCGCCGTTGGCTATCCGGCCGGCCGCTTCAGCCGCGCGGGAGGCGGACCACCAGAGGACCTCCGCGCGCTGCGCGGCCCGGCCTCAGCGTTTCCATTCCGAGCGCGGTTTCTTCGCCTGGAGCTCGGCGCGGCGCTGGGCCACGAAGGCGTGCAGCTCGTCGCGCACAGCCGGGTCCAGGGCCGGCGGCTCGTAATCGCGCAGCAGCTTCTTGTAGAGGGCGTTGGCGCGCCGGTAGGTATCCTGGCTGCCCTCCTGCTCCCACTTCTCGTAGTTGTCCATATTGAAAACGGTGTGGGAGTAGAAGGCCGTGTCGTAGTGGCGCAGGGTGTGGCTGGCGCCCAGGAAGTGGCCGCCGGGCGGGATCTCCTGGTAGGCGTCCCAGGCGAAGTCCTCGTCGGTCAGCCCGATGCCGTTGACGAGACGCGCCATCATCGCGCACTGTTCCAGGTCGATGACGAACTTCTCATAGCCCGCGATCAGGCCGCCCTCCAGCCAGCCGGCCGCGTGCAGGACGAAGTTGACGCCGGCCTGGACGGTGGGCCAGAAGGTGCCGGCCGATTCGTAGCCGGCCTGCGCGTCCGGGGTGCGCGCGGCCGTGAAGTTGCCGCCCGAGCGGTACGGCAGGTTGTAGAAGCGGGCCATCTGCGCGCCGGCGTACAGGGCCAGGGCGTCCTCGGGTGTGCCGAAGCAGGGCGCGCCGCTCTTCATGTCGATGTTGGCCAGGAAGGAGCCGTAAATGCAGGGCGTGCCGGGGTTGAGCATTTGGGCGTAGGCGATGCCGAAGAGGGCCTCGGCGTTCTGCTGGGCCAGGGTGGCGGCCATGGTGCTGGGCGACATGGCGCCCGCGATCAGGAAGGGCGTCACCAGCACGGCCTGGCGGGCGCGGGCGTAGACCTCCAGGGCGCCGAACATGCGGTCGTCGAAGCGCAGCGGGCTGGAGGCGTTGATCAGGGACAGCACCGCCGGCTGCTGGCGGATGGCCTCAGCCCCGAAGACGATCTCGGCCATGGTCACGGTGTCGCGGGCGTTGTCGGCGTGGGTGACCGAACCCATGAAGCACTTGTCGTGCAGGGTCAGGTGCGCCAGGAGCATGTCCAGATGGCGCTCGCGCACGTCCACGTCGTTGGGCTCCACCAGGGTGCCGCCGCCGTGATGCAGGTGCTCGCTCATCTGGGTCAGCTTGGCGAAGTTGTGGAAATCCTCCAGCGTGGCCGGCCGCCGGCCAAAGTCCAGCCCGCCCACAAAGGGCGTGCCGTACACGGGCGCGAAGACCATGTGACGGCCGCCGATCTCCAGGCTGTTGGCCGGGTTGCGGGCTAACTGGGTGAACGTGGCCGGCGCCTGGCGCACGAAGTGCAGGAGCGTGGCCTCGTCCAGGCGCACCAGATGGCCGCGCACCTGGACGGTGTCGCCGTTGGGATAGGTGACGGTTTTATCCACCCACTCCACCTGCGCGCCGTTCTGGCGGAAGGTCTCGGCCGCCGGCGGGTAATCCACAATCAGGATGCCGGGATCGGTCAGCAGGCGCATGGCGGCGGCGTGGATGCGCTGGACGCCTTCCTCGGACAGGACCGTGGCGAGGGGCAGGCGGTTGACCAGCGCCCGGACCCCGGTCGTCCGGCCGGCCTGGCCGGGGCGGCGGGCTTCACGACGTTCGCGGCGGCGGGCAAGGCGGTCGGCGTCGGCGGTAGTCATGCTGGGCTCCTGAGCGGGGACCGGGGCGAATGTCCTGTTTTACCATACGGGCGCGGGATGCCGCTCACAAAGTTTGCCGGGGCCGGCTGTGCGCCGCGACTAACCCGCCCGGCCAGAAGGCGACGCGCAGCGCGGCCGGCCCCGGCCGGCGCGTTGACTTCTCTTGATAAACCTCTATACTTTTCTCACCATGACGGTTGTCCCCGCAACTGAACAGCGCCCGACCAAGATCGCCTGCCGCGACGTCTGGAAGGTCTTTGGCCGCCAGCCGGAACGGGTGGTGGAACGCATCACGCCGGATCAGACCAGCGCCCAGGTGCTGGAGCAGACCGGGCACGTGGTGGCCGTGCGCGGCGTGTCCTTCGAGGTCCAGCCCGGCGAGACCTTCGTGGTGATGGGCCTCTCCGGCAGCGGCAAGTCCACGCTGATCCGCTGCATGTGCCGGCTGACCGATCCCACCCGGGGCGAGATCCTGGTGGACGGCCAGGACGTGCTCAAGCTGGCCGAGCCGGCCCTGCGCGAGGTGCGCCGGCGCAAGATCAGCATGGTCTTCCAGAACTTCGGCCTGTTCCCGCACCGGCGCGTGATCGAGAACGTGGCCTACGGGCTGGAAGTGCGCGGCGCGCCCCGGGCCGAACGGCTGGCGCGGGCGCAGCAGATGATCGAACTGGTGGGCCTGGCCGGCTGGGAGCAGCACTTCCCCAAGCAGCTCAGCGGCGGCATGCAGCAGCGCGTGGGCCTGGCGCGCGCCCTGGCCGTGGACCCGGAGGTCATCCTGTTCGACGAGCCCTTCAGCGCCCTGGACCCGCTCATCCGGCGCGAGATGCAGGACGAGCTGCTGCGCCTGCAGGCCGACATGCACAAGACCAGCGTCTTCATCACCCACGACTTTGCCGAGGCGCTCAAGCTGGGCGACCACATCGCCATCATGCGCAACGGCCAGTTCGTGCAGGTGGGCACGCCCGAGGAGCTGGTGCTCAACCCGGCCAACGACTACGTGGCCGCCTTCACCAAGGACGCGCCGCGCGCCAAGGTGGTCTCGGCCGCGGCCGTCATGCTCCCCTGCCCGCCCGGCTTTGACCCGGCCGGCCAGCCGGCCGCGCGCGCCGACGCCAAGCTGGAAGACTGCCTGCCCATGATCGCGGCCCACGACGGCCCGGTGTGTGTGCGCGACGAGGCCGGCGCCCTGCTGGGCGTGCTGGACCGGCTGAGCGTCATGAAAGCCCTGATCGTCTGAGCCCCCGCATGACCAGCCGCGCCCTGCCGCTGCCCGCCCCGCCGCTGCTGAAACGCTTCGCGCCGCTGGCGGTCGGCCTGGGCCTGGCGGCCCTGGCGCTGGCGCTGCCGGCCGGGTGGCGGGAATTCCCGGCCGCCTGGAACCTCGGCCTGCGCGCGCCCATTGACCAGCTGCAGAGCACCATCGTCGCCAACCGCGAGACGATCCCGCTCTTCCAATACTTCTTTGATCCCCTGAGCGCCTTCATCGACTGGGGCCTGCGCCTGGCCGAGAACCTGCTGCTGGCGCTGCCCTGGCCGGCCGCCCTGGCCTTCTCCACTATTACCGGCTACCTGCTGGGCGGGCCGGCCCTGGCCGCGCTGAGCCTGATCGGCCCGGTCATCATGGGGCTGTTCGGGCTGTGGGAACCGAGCCTGCAGACCCTGGCGCTGATGATCGTGGCCGTGGTGCTCTCGGTGGCCATCGGCCTGCCGCTGGGCGTGCTGAGCGCCTCCAGCGACCGCGTGGACCGGGTCGTCCGGCCGATCCTGGACGGCATGCAGACCATGCCGACCTTCGTCTACCTGATCCCGGTCGTCGTATTTTTCGGCATTGCGCGCGTGCCGGCGGTGGTGGCCACGCTGGTCTACGCCGTGCCGCCCATGATCCGGCTGACCAACCTGGGCCTGCGCCAGGTGAGCCCGCCGGCCATCGAAGCGGCGCGCGCCTTCGGGGCCACGCGCTGGCAGCTGCTTTTCCAGGTGCAGCTGCCGCTGGCCCTGCCGGCCATCATGGCCGGCGTCAACCAGACCATCATGATGGCCCTCAGCATGGTCGTCATTGCGGCCCTGATCGGGGCCGGCGGCCTGGGCCGGCAGGTGTTGGTCTCCCTGCAGCGCCTGCAGGTCGGCCAGGCGCTGGAGGCCGGCCTGGCCATCGTCCTGCTGGCCATCGTGCTGGACCGCTGGAGCGAGGGCCTCAGCCGCCTCGACTTCTCGGACACGGCCCGCGAGCCGGTGAAGGCGCTGGCCCCGCGTTGGGTGCCGGCACGCTGGGAAAGCGCCTGGCTCACGGCCGCGCTCGCCCTGCGCCGCTTGGCCGCCGGGCCGGCCCACATCCTGGGCACGCTCCTGGGCGGCCGAGACCTGCGCCGCTTCGCGGGCGTGCTCAACCTGGCGCTGGTGGTGGCGGCCTTGCTGCTGCTGGACCTGCTGGTCCACTTCGGCACCTTCCCGTCCGCCTGGCGTTGGTATTGGCGCGAGCCCACCGACGCCCTGGTGCGCTGGATGCGCGATAACCTGTTCGAGATCCCGGTGGGCGGCCTGCTGATCGGGACCGGCCCGGTGAGCGACTTCATCGTCATCTACATGCTCAACCCGCTGCGGACGCTGTTCACGGAGGTGCTGCCCTGGCCGGTGACGGTGCTGGGCGCGGCGGCCCTGGGGGCCTGGGCCGGCGGCTGGCGGCTGAGCGCCTTCGCGGGCCTGGGCGTCTTCGCCGTCGGCCTGCTGGGCATGTGGCCGTTCGCCATGGACACCCTCAGCCAGATCCTGGTGACCATGTTCTTCACGGTGCTGGCCGCCGTGCCGCTGGGGATCTGGTCTTCCCAGAACGATACCGTGCGCGAGGTCCTGCGGCCGATCTTGGACTTCCTGCAGACCATCCCGTCCTTTGTCTTCCTGGTGCCCGTCATCATGCTGTTCAACATCGGGCGGGTGCCCGGCCTGATCGCGGCCGTGCTGTACGCCATCGCCCCGGGCATCAAGCTCACCGACCTGGGCATCCGGGCGGTGGCCGGCGAAGCGGTGGAGGCGGCGCGCGCCTTCGGCTCCACGCGCGGGCAGATGCTGGCCAAGGTCCAGGTGCCCATGGCCCTGCCCTCGATCCTGCTGGGGATCAACCAGATGATCATGATGGTGCTGGCGATGGTGGTGATCGCCGGCATGGTGGGCGGGGCCGGCCTGGGGCTGGAGGCCGTCAACGGGTTGGCGCGCAGCGAAACCGGGCGCGGCGTGGAGGCCGGCCTGGCTATCGTCCTGCTGGCCGTGATCATGGACCGGATCACGCAGGCCTGGGCGGCGCGGAGCCAGTGAAGCAGTTGTCCGTGAGCAGTGAGCGGCGAGGTCGTTCCCGGTGAGGTTGTGCAGCAGCGATCAGTGATGGATAAAGCACACGTCAGGGGCAGTCAGTCAACAAAAACGGGACCGCGTGGAAAACCACCGGCCCCGTTTTCTTTCTAGCAGTCTCGCGGATCGATTACTGACGGCTCACTGTCTCACTGCTCACCGTCCCAGCCACTTCTCCCAGGTCGCCTTGTTGGCGTCCACCCAGGCTTGCGCGGCCTCGTCCACGCTCTTGCCGCCGGCGATGTCGGCCATGATCGTGATCTGGTCCTTGTTGGTGTAGCTCATGGCCTTGAGCAGGGCATGCGCCTCGGGGGCCGCGTCCTTCAGGCCGGCCCAACCGGCCTTGTACAGCACGTCCTCGGGGTAGTCGCAATCGCGGGCGTCGGCGCCCTTGGCCTCGCACTCAGCCGAGTAGGTCGGCAGCTTGACGTTGGTCAAGTCATACTGGGCGTGCGCGGCGTGCGGGGTCCAGAAGTAGAACAGGAAGGGCTCCTGCTTGGCGTAGGCGGCGTCCAGGGCGGCCAACTCGGCCTGCTCGGAGCCGGCGAAGACCACCTTCAGGTTCAGCCCCAGGTTCTTGATCAGGGCCTCGTCGTACTGCACGAAGGACGGGTCGCCGCCGATGAATTGGCCGGCGTCGCCGGTCTCAGCCGTCTGGAACAGCGCGGCCGTAGCCGGGTCCTGGAAGCCCTCCCAGGTGGCCAGCTCCGGATGGTCCTTCAGCAGATAGGTGGGGATAAACCAGCCGATCTTGCCCACCACACCCAGCGGGCCGAGGTCCTCCAGCTTGCCGGTCGTGATGTATTCGTCGTAGTCCTTGGCGTGGCCGGAGGGCCAGATCTCGAGCGTGGCGCTCAAGTCGCCCTTGGCCAGGGCCGGGAACTGCGCGTTCTCGTCGATGTCCACGATTTCGACCGTGTACCCGAGCTCTTTCTCCAGCAGGATCTTGGCCACGGCCACGTTGGCCCGCGAGCCGTCCCAGGGGTTGGCCGCCAGCTTGATGGTGGGCTTGGGGGCGGCGGCCGGCGCACAGGCCGCCACGACAAAGGCCGCCGTAACGAGGACCGCCAGCACGGTCCACCAGGGTTTGGGGAGTCTCAGGCGCATGATCTTCTCCTCGATTGAATGAAAGGCGGGTTGGCTGGGGATTCTAGGAGGTCAACCGCTACCTGTCAAATCCGGTGCGGTTTGTCCCACTATTGACTCGCGCTCCCAGGTCTGATATATCAATCTCATACCAGCCTCGCCGGAAGGCGACGCCATGCTGCCGACCACTATCCTAGCCGCCCACCATCGCCGCAAGAACGCCGCCGGCTCGCACAGCGCCGAGGCCTACGCGCGCCTGAAGGCCAAGATCACGTCCTTGGAACTGCCGCCGGCCACGCCCATCGACGAGAACGCCCTGATGGCCGAGCTGGGCCTGGGCCGGACCCCGATCCGTGAGGCGCTCCAGCGCTTGGCGCACGAGAACCTGGTGGTGATCTACCCGCGCCGCGGCACCCTGGTGGCCGACCTCAACCTGAGCGACCTGCAAAAGGTCTTTGAGCTGCGGCTGGAGTTGGAGCCCTTCACGGCCCGGCTGGCCGCCGAGCGCGCCGCGCCGGAGGAAGTGGCCGCCATGCGGGCGCTGCTGGTGGAACTGGAGGCCGTGCTGGCTGCCGGCGACCACCGCCAGCTGATCCTGTTGGACCACCAGGCGCACGCCCTGCTGGCCCAGGCCGCGCACAACGAGTTCCTGGAGGAGGCGCTGGACCGGCTGTACAGCCACGTCCTGCGGCTGTGGCACGTCTCGCTGCACCAGGTCAGCCGGCTGCCGCAGGCGGTGGCCGAGCACCGCGAGATCGTCGACGCCGTCCAGGCCCGTGACGGCGAGCGCGCGGCGCGCAGCATGCGCGCCCACGTGGCCGGCTTTCAATCGGAGTTCATGTCCGCCGCGGCGGCCGGGCCAGCGTCCCTGCCCTGACGGCGGCTGAGACCACACCGTTTCCAGGCGGCCGGCCGGCCGCCCCTGAGGAGAACGCCATGCCCAAAGTCCGCTCGTTTGAAATCCCCACCGTCATGAAGCACGGCCTGGGCGCCATCCAAACCCTGGCCGACGAAGCCAAGGCGCTGGGGATGAAACGCCCGCTGGTGGTCACCGACGGCGGCATCGTCAAGGCCGGCCTGGTGGAGCGCGTCACCGCCCCGCTCAAAGCCGGCGGCCTGGACTTCGCCGTGTTCGACCGCGTGGTGCCCAACCCGCCCATCGCCATCGTGGACGAGGGCGCCGACGTCTACCGGCGCGAGCGCTGCGACGGCGTGATCGGCTTCGGCGGCGGCAGCAGCATGGACACGGCCAAATCCATCGGCGTGGTGGCCGCCAACGGCGGCTCAATCCTCAACTACGAGTGGGCCGACCCGCAGCCCATCAAGCAGCGCATCCCGCCCACCATTTGCATCCCCACCACGGCCGGCACCGGCAGCGAGGTGACGCTGTGGGCCGTGATCACCGACCCCAAGCGCAAGATCAAGTTCAACGTGGGCGGCACAGCCGCCATCGGCGCCTGGGTGGCCCTGATCGATCCGGAGCTGACCCTCGGCCTGCCGCCGGCCGTCACCGCCGCCACCGGCATGGACGCCCTGGCCCACGCCATCGAGTGCTACACCTGCGCCTATGCCCAGCCGCTGCCGGACTCCACCGCCCTGCTGGCCATGGAATACGTGGCCAAGCACCTGCGCGTGGCCTTCGCCCAGGGCGCCAACGTGGAGGCGCGCTACGGCATGAGCATGGCCGCCATGCTCGGCGCGCTGGCCTACGGCACGGAGAGCGCCGGCGCCGCGCACGCCATGAGCCAGAGCGCCGGCGGCGTGCACGATGTGCCCCACGGCGCCCTGACGGCGCGCGTCCTCGGCCCGGTGATGGAGTTCAACTACCTGGGCGAGCCGGCCAAGTTCGCGCGCATCGCCCAAGCGCTGGGCGAAGACATCCGCGGCCTGAGCGTGTGGGACGCGGCCGAGAAGGCCGTCGAGGCCGTCTACCGCCTGACCGAGGAGGTGGAGATCCCCACCCTGCAGGAGATGGGCTTCCAGGAGGAGGAGATCCCGCACCTGGCCGAGATCGCCTTCGCCGACCCGCAGACCATCGGCAATCCGCGCGACCTGAGCAAGGCCAGCTACGTCAAGATCTGGCAGCGCACCTTTGAAATTGGCGCGCACTGAGCCCGGCCCGCGCGGCGGCGCCCGCCTGGGCTGGACCCGCCACAGCCTGACTCTGCTGGGCGGCTTCCTGCTGACGCTGCTGCTGATCGGCTACGTCTGGTGGCCCCTGGCCGCCGACTATCTGGCCACCTTCAACCCGCGGTATCCGTGGTGGGTGCAGGTGGACTGGCTGCTGGTGGGCATCTTCCTGGCCATGTCCGGCCTGATCATGGCCGGCGCCGACCTGCGCCGGGATCTCCTGATCGTGGGAGTGGGGCTGGCCGGCGGGCTGGTCATCGAAGCCTGGGGCACCCAGACGAACCTGTGGCACTACTACACGCTCGAACGCCCGCCGCTGTGGATCGTCCCGGCCTGGCCGATCGCCAGCCTGGCGATTGACCGGCTGTACCGATTGTTGGACCGTCTGACAATAGACAGCGAACGATGGGCGGCGGCGGTCCGCATGCCGCGCTTTTCGGCCATCAGCCATCGGCCATCGTCGCTCGTCTATTGGCTCGTCTTCCCGGCCTTCTACGCCCTGCTGCTGGCCTTCGTCTGGCCCACCTTGGATAAGCCGTTGACCCTGGCGGCGCTGGCGGCTACGGCGCTGCTGATCGCCACGCCGGGGGACCCGCGCGCCGCCAACCTGACCTTCGTGGCCGGCAGCGGCCTGGGCTATTTCCTTGAACTGTGGGGGACCACCCGCGCCTGCTGGATCTACTACACCGGGGAGACGCCGCCGCTCTTCGCGGTGCTGGCGCATGGCCTGGCCGCCGTGGCCTTCTGGCGGACGGGCCAGTTATTGATGGCCCTCCGCCCGGCCTGGCTTCGGACTCCGCCGCCCGGACACACCGGCGTGGAGCCGCCCTAGGGCCGGCGCCCCTGTAGAATTTAGGAAGTTTTGCCGTTGACAGACTCTTCCGGCCGGGGTTAAATGGCCTACACGGCCGATTCAAACTGAAAATCCGCGAAATTACTCGGATTTACACCGCCGCGAGGCGGCGAAGGCGCCTGGTCAGTCCACCAGGCGCTTCTGCCATGCACCGGCACGTGCCGTCAGAGGGAAGCCATGTCCACATTCCGCCGCCTGCTTCACACCGTGTTGAGCCTGTCTCTGCTGGCGACGTTTCTGGCTTGGCCCCAGGCCGTGCCGCCAGTGCAGGCCGCCGGCACGTACACCGGCACGGTTTACCAGGACTACAACGGCAACGGCGTGCGTGATCTGACCACGACCGCCGCCAATGACGGCGGTGTGGGCACCTATGCCTCCGCGGTGGATGGCCCGGTCACCAGCCCCGTGACGGTGACGGCCTACGACGCGGCCGGCAACTCCGTCTCCACCACGACGGCCAGCAACGGCACTTACTCCCTCAGCACGGCCAGCCTGGGCGCCGGCCCTTACCGCCTCGAGTTCACCAATCTGCCAACCGGCTTCCAGCCCGGCCCGTTCGGCTCCCAGAACGGCACCACCGTGCGGGTGGTGCCCAACGGCGGCGCCACCGGCATCGATCTGGGCCTTAACCGGCCCGAACAGTACTGCCAGAACAACCCGCAGATCGTCACCAACTGCTACGCCTTCGGCGACCAAATCACTGGCCCGCACAACGCGCTGGCCACGATCGAGTCCTTCCCTTACTCGGCCGGCAGCACCACCCTGACCGGTATCGACACTCCCAATACGCACGCCACGACGCTGCGCGCCAACCAGGTCGGCACCACCTGGGGCCTGGCGTGGGCCACTACCACGCGGCGCCTGTACGCCTCCGCGTTCTTCAAGAACCACGCCGGCTACGGCCCCGGCGCCGACGGCGTCGTCAACACCGCCGATGATCCGGGCGCCATCTATGTCATCGACCCGGCCACCAACGCGGTGGTGAACGTCTTCACCGTCCCGAACACCACCATCAACGGGCACGACACCAGCAACTACGTCACCGACGGCTTCGACGCCGGCTGGGACGCCACCGGCAAGGCCTCGCTGGGCGGCATGGATCTCTCGGACGACGAGAGCACGCTGTACGTGATGAACCTGGAGAACCGCAGCCTGTACGCCCTCAATGCCGCCACCGGCGCCGTCATCGCCAGCCAGCCGGTGCCGCTCAACCCGCCGCTGGACGCGCCCGCGCCGGCCACCTGCCCCAGCAGCGATGTGCGGCCGTTCGCCGTGCACGTCTATCGCGGCCAGCTCTACGTCGGCCTGACCTGCACCGGCGAATCCTCTCCGAATGCCGACTCTTATACGGACACCAACGCCAACGGCCGCTATGATCCGCAGCCGCTGCCCGGCTTCCCGAGCGGCGAACCCTTCGTCGACGGCGACGGCAACGGCATCTACACCCTGAAAGGCGACACCCGCTGGCTGCAGGCCTACGTCTACACCGCCACCGCCAGCCTGAATTTCGGCCCGAGCCCGGCCTTCCGGATGCGCCTGGATTACCCGCGCGGCCTGGTGGAGACCGGCAACTACGGCTTTGTGGAATGGCAGCCCTGGGTCGGGGGCTACAACGGCACGGTCGGCTCGAACACGGACCTGCTCATGTATCCGCAGCCCTGGCTCACCGACCTGGACTTTGACGGCAACGACTTAATTCTGGGCCTGCGCGACCGGCTGGGCGACATCGCCAGCGCCAACGGCCGCGAGGACCCGACCCCGGGCTCGATTGAACTGATCACGCTCTCGGCCGGCGACGTCCTGCGGGCCTGCGCCAACGGCAGCGGCTGGACGCTGGAGAGCGCCGGCCAGTGCGGCGGCAACGGCGCGCTGCTGAACAACGGCCAGGGGCCGGGCGGCGGCGAGTTCTACCGCCACGATTACTACCTGCCCTACCACGACGAATTGGGCGTCGGGGCGGTGCTGCAGGTGCCGGGCTTTCCGGATGTGATCGCCTCGGTGTTCGATCCGCCGTTCTTCCAGTTATCTAACCCCACGCCGGGTGCCGGCACCTTTGACGGCGGCGCGCGTTGGTTGGCCAACACCTCCGGCACGTTCAGCAAGGCCTACCGGCTGTTCAACGGCAACGCCAACACCCATCCCACCGAGGCCCGCTTCGGCAAGGCCGCCAGCCTGGGCGACATGGTCGTCTTGTGCGACGCCGCGCCGATCGAGGTCGGCAACCTGGTCTGGCTGGACGTCGACAAAGACGGCGTGCAGGATCCGGACGAGGCGCCCATCGCCAATGTCACGGTCCGGCTGTACGCCCCGAACGGCACCCTGCTGGCTACGGCCACCACCGACGCCAACGGCCAGTACTACTTCTCCAGCGCGGCCGGCACCAGCACCAGCAACGCCGTCTACGGCATCGCGGGCCTGACCCCCAACACCAGCGGCTTCACCATCCGCTTGGATGACCCCACCGACTACGCCGGCGGCGGAGAACTGAACGGCCTGAGCCCCACCCTGCTGGATTCGGATCCGGTCCCGGGCCTCAGCGCCACGCGGGACATCCGCGACTCGGACGGCCAGGTGGTGGGCGGCTTCCCGCGCACCACGTTCAACACCGGCGGGCCGGGCGCCAACAACCACACCTACGACTTCGGCTTCACCACGAACCCGACCGCCGCGACGCTCCTGTACTTCCGGCTCGACCGGCTGGCCGGCGGCGGAGTGGCCCTCAACTGGGCGACCGCGGCCGAGGTGGACGTGGCCGGCTACCGGATCTACCGCGCTTCCGCCCAGGTCTTCGGCCAGGCGCAGTACATCCATTACACGCCGGCCGCCCGCGCGCCGGGCGGCAGCACCTACGCCTTCACCGACACGCCGCCCGGATCTGGTCCGTGGTGGTACTGGCTGGAGGAGCTCAGCACCAGCGGCACGCCCACTTTGCATCCGCCCGTGACCACGGCCAGCGGCTCGCTGATCCAGCCTTTCACGCTCTTCCTGACGATGGTCCGGCGCTGATGCGGCTGGCGCGCCGCGCGGCCGCCGGCCTGCTGGCCGGGGTGGCCCTGGCCGCGGCCCTGCGGCTGGGTCCGCCGGCCGCCGCCAGCCCGCTCGAGGCCGCGGCTCCGCCCGGCTTGCGCTGGGAGGCGGTGGCCGACGGCCTGCGCCTGGATTGGCAGGCGCCCCCGGCCGGGGCCGCCGACGCCTACGCGCCGCTGTCGGCCCTGGTGGCGCTGCCCCCCGGCGCCGCGCCGCGCCTGGAAGTGGAGCGCCTCGTTGAGTCGGCCTCGGCTGGCCCGGCCGAGGCGCCGGCGGCGGAGGCCGCGCTGCAGATCGAAGCGGCCGGCGTAATGCGCGGCGTGTCCCTGGCGCGGCTCACCTTTTACCCGGCTCGGCGGCAGGCCGGCCGCCTGCGCCTGACGACGCGCGTGGAGGCCCGCCTGCTTTTCAACGCCCCGGCCGGCGCCCGCTCGTCCGAGGGCCTGGAGGCCGGCCTGGACGCAGTGCGCGCGATCGTGCTCAATCCGGCCCAGGTCTGGCCGGCGCCGGCCGCGCCCAGTGCGGCGCGCGCCGCTCCAGCGGCAGCCGTGCCGCGCGCCGTGATTGAGGTGACCCAG
>JAEURL010000170.1 GCA_016789165.1 Anaerolineales bacterium
CTCGGCCGCGGCCCCGGCCAAGCCGCCGGAGACCGTGCGCGTCCCGCCCGGCCCGGAGCCGGCCCGCGCCGCCCGGCCGGCGGCCGTCAACCTGCTGGCCAATGCCGGCTTTGAGGATGGCCAGGCCTATTTCGCCGACGACACCCGCGAGCGCGCGGTGCCGGCCGGCTGGCTGATGGAATACGCCGACTCCACCGAGCCGCTCGAGCCAGGGCAGAGCGGGCCGTACGGCCAGCCGCTCACGCTGCTGATCAACAGCCGCAGCGTGGCCGCCGCCGACCGCGGCCGGGTCTTTGCCGGCGGGGTGTATGGCTGGAAGGTGTGCGGGAGCCGGGCGCCGTTCCGGGTGCGGCTGTGGCAGGGGGTGGCCGGCCTGGAGCCGGGCCGGGCTTATCGGCTGGCCGTCAACGTTCTGCCGGACGTGTTTGTGCGCCTGCAGCCGCGGCCCACCTACGCCAGCGAGCCGCTGGCCAGCGAGGTGCGCCTGGTGGTGGAAGCCGCCGGCCAGCGCGCCGACAGCGGCTGGTTGAGCGGCCCGGCCACGCCCTTCGGCCGGTACAGCCGGCTGACCCGGGACTTCACGGCCCCGGCCGGGGCCGCCGGCGCCGTGGTGGCCGTCGAGTTGCGCAGCCGCTACCCGCTGCCGCTGGCCGCCTGGTACTTCGACGAACTCAGCCTGACGCCGGCCTGAGCCGGGCGGCTACGGCAGCGGCGCCGGCGTCTGCACCCATTCGTTCAGATCGCTGATCCCCAGCCGGATGACGGGCTGGGCCAGCTTGAACCCCGTTTCGCAGCAGATCACCTCGCTGCGGTAGGTTTCCGCACCCTTGCGCGCCACAAAGTAATACTGCGCCGGCGGGCTCTGCACCAGGAACGAATAGGCCTCGGCGTTGCGCAGCTGGAGCACCTCGGCCGCATCCTGGCCGTTGGGGCGCACCACGGCCACGGGCGTATCGGGCTGGGTGGTTTTGTAGATCGCCACTTCGTCCAGCTGGCCGGCCACGCCGATCTCCAGCCGCGTCGTGCGCGTGTTCACCAGGCCCATCCAAGATGACCAGGCCAGGAAAGCCATGACCACCACGGCCAGGCCGAGCCACTGCGAGCGTTTCATTGTTCCCCTCCTGGGAAGTTGCCGGTCATTTTAGCGCCGACTGCTTCGGCCGCTGACCGTACTCGGTCAGCCGCTGACCGTGAAGCTGCTGTTGCGGTTGACGGCCCGCCGGCGTGAGAAGGCGCCCAGGTCCAGGCGCAGGCCGGTGTAGCGGCCGGTGACGGTGAGGGGCTGGGCGTCGTGGTCGTGGCCGGCCTCACAGCGCTCAATCAGCTCGGCCAGCAGGTGGCCGACCGGGCCGGCGTTCTTGAACTGGTTGCCGCTGGTGCCCACCGCCAGGTAGAAGCCGGCCAGGTCGGATTTGTCGTAGATCGGGATCCAGTCGTCGGCGACGTCATACAGGTCCACCAACCCCTTCTTCTCGTTGGGGATGCCGAGCGTGGGCAGGCGTTTGGCCAGCCGGTAGACCTGGGCCTTCCACTGCGCCTCGCTCACCTGCCGGTCGAAGTGATCGGGGTCGTCCACCCACTCCTTGGGATCGCAGGCCGGGTCGCCGCTGCCCACCAGGATGGTGTTGCCGGCCTCCGGCCGCATGTAGATGCCGGTGTCGCCGTCGGAGACGTGCGTGCCGGCGTGCTCGAAATCGAAGCCGGCCGGCGCGGGCACCAGGTGGACCTCGTGGCGCAGGGCGCGGGTCTTGATGGCCATGCCGGCCTCCACGCCGGCCAGGCGGTTGATGATGAAGGAGTGCGGGCCGGCCACGTTGACCACGATGGGCGCGTCGAGCTGCTCGCCGGAGGCCAGGGTGACGCCCTGCACGCGCCCGCCGGCCTGGCGGATGGCCGTGACCGCGGTGTTGAAGCGGTAGCGCACGCCGCGCGCCTCGGCCGCGCGCTGCAGATTGTGGGCGGCCAGGGCCGGGTCAGTGACGTAGCCGGCGCCCGGCGTGAAGATGGCGCCCAGCAGTTCGCCGCTCGGCTCGCGCCAGAACTCCGGATCCTCCGGGCGGGCCGGCGGATAGAAGGCCTGGGTGTTCATGATGGGCAGGCGCTCGCGCAGCTGGGCCGGCGTCCAGTGTTCGTGCGGCACGCCGACCTCGTTGTACAGGCGCGCGATCTGCTCCCACTTGTGGCCGGGGGATTTGATCAGCACGCTGCCGCAGTTGACGAAGCGCGCCCGGCCGCGCTCGTCATGATCGCCGGCGTAGTTGGCCCAATCCTGCCAGTAGTGGAAGCACTCGTACGCCAAGGCCACGCCCATGTAGGTGGAGTAGTGGGCGCGCACGATGGCGCACGAATTGCTGGTGGAGCCCAGGCCGGCCTCGGCCAGCTTGTCCACCTGTGTCACCCGGAACCCGCGCCCGGCCAGTTCCAGGCCGAGGGCGCAGCCGATGACGCCGGCGCCGATGATGAGGACGTCTGATTGGTTAGGCATGGGTGCAATCCGAAGGGAGGCGGCTAGGCCGGCCCCGCTGGGCCGGCTATCCGAGATTATAGGGGGCGTGGTGACCCCGCCCGCGCCGCCGCCGACCAACAATCGGCGGACGCGCTTGTGCCCGAGGCACGAAATTCGAGCCAGGTCAGGCGCTGGGGGTCAGCCCGGCGGCGCGCGCGAATGTCTGCAGGGCCTGGACGTGCTGGGCCGGGGTGGTGAAACCCTGGCCGGTCGTGATCAGCGAAGCGTGGGTGGCGCCGGCGGCCTCCCACTCCCGCAGCTGGGCCTCCCAGGCCGGCGGATCGTAGGCCAGGCGCGGCTCCAGGCCGAAGCTGGCGCGCGGCCGGCCGGCCTCGTCCAGGTAACGCGCCAGCGCGTCCAGGGCCGGCTGCGCCTCGGCCGCGCGGCGGGCGCCCGGCAGCCAGCCGTCGGCCAGCTGGGCCGCCCGGCGCAGGACGTTGTCATGATAGCCGCCCATCCAGATCGGGATCGGGCGCTGGACGGGCAGGGGGTTCAGGCCGGCGGCCGGGATGGCGTGCCAGCGGCCCTGGTAATCCAGCCGCGGCTCGGTCCACAGCCGGCGCAGGAGCGTGATTTGCTCCTCGATGCGCCGGCCGCGGTTGTGGAAATCCTCGCCCAGGGCCGCGTATTCGACGGCGTTCCAGCCCAGCCCCACGCCCAGCCGCAGCCGGCCGCCGCTCAGCACGTCGAGCGAGGCGGCCTGTTTGGCCACCAGCGCGGTCTGCCGCTGCGGCAGGATCAGGACGCCGGTGCAGAATTCCAGCCGGCGCGTGAGGCCGGCCAGGTAGCTGAACAGGACGAAGACCTCGTGAAACGGGTGCTGATCGGTGTACGGCCCAGACCAGCCGCCCGGCCGGGTGGGGTCGGCGCCCAGCACGTGATCGTAGGCCAGAAGA
>JAEURL010000184.1 GCA_016789165.1 Anaerolineales bacterium
GGGGGCTGAGCCGCGGCTGAGGCTGGCCAGCCGGCGGCCTGGGCCAGATCGGCCAGCCGGGCCTCGGCCGCGGCCGGCCAGGGCCAGACGGTCAGGCCGGCCGTGAGCGCTTCGGCCTCGGAGAGGAGGGCCTCGTAATCGGGGGCGATATCGGGCGTCATAGGGTCATCCGTCGACGGCTGGCTGCGCGGGCCGCGGGTCAATTCGCCGGCTGCCGCAGGGTGTTCAACAGGCTCAACGCCTCAGCGTGGCGCGGCTCCAATTCCAAGAGGTCCAGCAGCGCCTCGCGCGCGCCGGCCAGGTCACCGCCGGCCAGCCGGCCCTTGGCCCGCCGCAGGTCGATGTTGACCAGCATGGGTCGATCCGGGAAGTGCAGCTTGTTGTAACGCTGCTCCCACCAGCCATCGCCGGTGGGGTCGAAGACCGGGGCGGTCGTGCGCTCGAAGAAGGCCGTGGTGTGCACCATGCCGGCCGGCCGGAACATCTTGTCGGCCTTGATGAATTCGTACATGTGGCGGACGGTGGGGATGTGGATGTCGTCCACGATCAGCAGGCCGCCCTCGTCCAGCCAGGGGTAGAAGTAGTAGTATTCCAGGTCCGGGAAGGGATAACCGTGCGGGCCGTCGATCAGCACGATCTGCAGCTTGTGCGGGAAGCGGTGCTGCGGCAGGGTGAGCTGGGTGGGGCCGAGGATGAACTCGACGTGCGTGTGATCCAGCAGCGAAGACCCCTGGACGATGGGCAGGCTGTCGGTATTGCCGTTGTCGATGGCGAAGACCTTGTGATCCGGGCTGAGGTGGGAGAACAGCACGGTGCTCTTGCCGGTGCCGGTCTCGGCCGTGTGCTGGATGGCGCGCCCGCCCGCCCACTGGGCGATGTGGCGCAAGACGTCGATGTGCAGGGTGCCGGCGGCGTGCCAGTGGCTGGGGAGTTTCTCCAGCTCGGCCAGGACCTCGGCCAGGCTCAGCCGGCCGGCGGCGTGCGTCGGCGCGGCGCCGTTAAGCGGCTTCTGGGCGGCCTGCTGCACGCGCGCCACCAGTTGCCGGGCGGCGGCGTGCGTCGGATCTACAGCCAGGGCCTGTTCACAGCAGGTTTGGGCCGCGGCCAGATCGCCGGCCTGCCAGCGGGCTACCCCCAGCCCCACCAGCGCTTCCACATCGCGCGGCTGGGCCTGCAGCGCCCGGCTGTAGCACTGGCCGGCATCCAGCCAGCGCTGCGCCTGCCCGTGCAGCTGCCCGAGCAGCTTCCAGGCCTCCGGGTGCTCCGGCTGGATGGCCAGAGCCCGCTGCGCCGCCGCCTCGGCTTCGGCCGTCTCGTTCAGCAGGCTGAGGACGGCGGCCAGGTTGAGGTGCGGCGCCGCTGTGCCCGGGGCGGCCGTCACCGCGCGCGCGAACTCGCGCCGGGCGGCGGCCAGATCACCCTGGCGCAAGGCCAGGTTGCCCTGAGCCAGCAGCAGCTGCGCGTCGTCCGGCGCCAGCTGCAGGGCCTGGTCCAAGGCCGCCCGCGCGCCGGCCAGATCGCCGCCCAGGAACAGGTCATTGGCCTGCCGGACAAACTGACTCACGTTGGGAGCGCCGGCCGGCTCGGCCGGCAGGGGGACAGGGTTCAAGGTGGTCAAGACTTCCTCGATCTGGAACAAGGTCCGGGCGAGCGGGCGGTTGCCGTCGGCCAGCGCCTGTTCGGCGTTTGTGACCAACAGCGCCAGGACGGCTTTGGTGAAGCCGGCGGGATGGGCCTCGACATAGGCCACGACATCCTCGGAGGCCAGGCCGGCGGTGAGATACTCGG
>JAEURL010000236.1 GCA_016789165.1 Anaerolineales bacterium
CCGCGTAGAAGGCCGCCGGGCCGGAGCCAATAATGGCGACGCGCAGAGGTTGAGAAGCGGTTCCGACTTGAGTCATGGCCGCTCACTCGCCTTGCGTGACCTGCGTCAACAGGGTTTCGATCTCGCCCTGATACTGCGCCAATTGGGCCTTCACTAGATCGCCGATGGAGATCAGGCCCATCAACTGGCCGTTCTCCACCACCGGCAGGTGCCGGAAACGTTTCTCGGTCATGGTGCGCATCACGGCGCTGAGCTCATCCTGCAGAGAGCCGAAGATAACGTGCTGGGTCATGATCTTGCCGACGGCGTCCTGCGGATTCTCGTTGCGCGCCACGGCGCGGACGATATCGCGCTCAGACACGATGCCGATCGGTTCGCCGGCCTCGTTCACCACCACCAGCGCGCCGATATTGTGCTGCACCAGCAGGCCGGTGACGGCCTGGATCGTCTGGTCGGGGCGGATAGTGTGGACCTTTGAACCTTTGGTTGCCAGGATGTTCTGGACTTTCATGCGGGCCTCCTCTCAGGATGGAACAGCATTATACGGCCGGCCAGCGGCCGGCGGCAGTGTCGTTCATCCTGCCCGCTGGCCGCCCCCTACCGCCGGGAATACAGCAGCAGGCCGGCCAGGATCAGGACCACGCCCAGGAAAACCCCCCAGGCCTGGACCGGGCCGAAGAAGGGGCGCTGCTGGCCGAAGTGCGTGCCGATGCCGATGACGTCGGCCAAGCCGATGCCATAGGCCACCACCAGGCCGGTGGCCATCAGCCGCACGCCGATGTCCTCGCGCAGCCGGCGCGGCAGGGCGCGGTGGCGGGTGGCGTAGACGTAGACGTAAGCGCCAAGGGTCATGACCGCGATCCCGAACAGGAAGACCGCGATCTGGAGCAGGCCCAGGCCGGCGGTGAGGTCGAGCTGGAGGACGCTCGGGTACACGCCGACGATAAAGAGGACGAAGCCGACGCCGATCAGGGCGGCCCCAAACTGGGCCAGCAGGCTCGGCCGGACCGGGCCGGGGGCCGGCGGGGGGGTGGAGGGCGCGCTCATGCCGGCAGCCCCGCCCGCAGGATGCGGAGCCAATTGCCCCCCAGCACGCCGGCCACCTCGTCTGGGCTGTAGCCGCGCGCGGCCAGCCGGGGCCCCAGCAACTGCAGGTCCGCGCAGGTGTCGATCTCGGCCGGCGTGCCGCCCACGCCGAAGCCGCCGTCGAAATCGGTGCCCAGGCCGACGTGGGCGGCGCTGCCCGTCACCTGGCAGACATGGTCGATGGCGGCCACGACCGCGTCCAGGGTGAGCGCGGCCTTGCCGTCGGCGTTCGCCCAATCGGCTTTGAGGAAGCGATTAAACGGCACGATGCCGGCCACGCCCCCGCGTTCCGCCAGCCGGCGCAGCATCTCATCCGTCAGGAAGCGCTCGGGGTTGCGCGGGCCGCGCAACAGGGCGCGCGGGTTGGCGTGGGAGGCCACCACCACGCCCGGAAAGCGGTCCAGGGCCTCCAAACAACCCTCGTCCGAGAGGTGGGTGAGGTCCAGGATCAGGCCCAGGTCGGCCATGACGTCCAGCAGCTGCCGGCCTTCGGCCGTGAGCGGGCCGGGCTCGCCGGTGCCGCCGGCGTAGCGCGTGCCGGACCAGGCCGGGCCGATCAGGCGCACGCCCTGTTCCTGCCACCACTCGGCCTCGCGCGGCTCGCGCACGCCGTCCGCGCCCTCCATCAGCAGCACGATGCTGATCCGGCGCTTGGCCAGGTCGTCGCCCTGCCAGGTGGCCAGCCCGGCCTCCAGGTCGCGGCGGGTGTGCACCAATTGAAAGGCCGGGTGCTCGTCGGCCAGGCGGGCGTAGTAATCCAACTGGCGGGCGTACAGCCGGTGGGCCTCGGCCGAGTCGCGGTAGACCAGCGCGTCCCAATTCCCTTCCCGCCGGCGCTGCGGCGAGGCAAACAGCACGCCGAAGATCACGGCCACGCGGCCGAGCAGCAGGTCGGCCAGGCCGAGCAGGGTCTGGCCATTGCGCCGGGGCGCTTCGGCGTCCTTCTCGAGTTCACGGGTGAGGAGCGCCGGCCGGCCATAATCCCGGCCGAAGGTCAGGGCGTTCCAGGCCAGGTCGAGGTGGGCGTCAACAATAATCGGTTGCAAGCCTAAGACTCCAATCGCCGAATCCACTCAATCTTTCAGTCCAGAAGTGGGTGAGGGGGTAATCAGTTCGGCAGGTGGCGGGCTTTGAGCTGGGCGCGGATCTCGGCGTGCTTCGCGCGCGTGATCGGGTACAGGTAGGCGGCCACGAAGCTGAGGACCAGGATGGCGGCGCCGGCCGGCCCGACCAGGATGCGCAGGGCCAACAGCACGCTCTCCGGCTGGGGCGGCACCGCCTGGCCGGGCACGCCGCGCACGTAGCCGGCCAGGTCCAGCACCCAGCCGGAGACCCCCAGGCCCACGGCCAGGCCCAGCTTTTGCAGCAGCACGAAGAAGCCGGCGAAGAGGCCCTCGCGCCGCTGGCCGGTCTGCAGCTCGTCCCACTCGACGACGTCCGGCAGCATGCTCCACGGCACCAGATAGCAGACCGCCACGCCGACGCCGGCCACCACGGCCACGATGAACAGCAGCGTGGTCTGGCCGCGCTGGACGAAGAACAGGCCGAGCAGCACCACCACGAAGACCGCGGTCCCCAGGTAGTAGACGGCCTTTTTGCCGATCCGCTCGCTCACTCTGGCCCAGATCAGCATGAACACGAACGACGAGAACTGCAGGGCCAGCAGCAGATAGCCGAAGAGCGCGTCGTCCATGCCCACCCAGTCGCGGGCGTAGATCTGCAGGTTGTTCTGCACGAACTGGATCGTCAGCCAGGAGAGCATGTAGATGAAAACCACCAGCACGAAGGCGCGGTTCTGGAAGACGATCCGCAGGCCGGCGAAGAAGCCGGGGCCCTCCGGCGGCTTAGCCTCCGTCTGCGTGGCGAAGTCCGGCTCGCGCGTGCCGAAGAAGGTGGCCAGGAAGCCGGCCACGCTGACCAGCGCCCAGATGGTGATGCTGACGGCGTGCCCCAGGTAGGGATCGGCCTGGAAGGCGCCCACGATCTGGGTGTGGAAGAACGCGGCCAGCACCCCGCCCAGGATGGAGAAGCCGAAGCGGAACGAGCTCAGGTTGGTGCGCTCGTCGTAGTCCGGCGTCAGCTCGGGGGTCAGGGCCACGTAGGGCACGTTGACGGCCGTGATGGCGGTGTCCAGCAGGATGGCGATGACCAGGTAGTACCAGAACTTGCCGGCCTCGCTCAACGGCGGGACCAGCCACTGCAGCAGGAAGGCCAGGCCGAAGGGCAGCGCGCCGAAGAGCAGCCAGGGCCGGCGCCGGCCCATCTTGCTGACGGTCTTGTCGGTCAGCCAGCCCACCACCGGGTCGTTGACGGCGTCCCAGATTTTGGCCACCAGGAAGATCGTGCCGGCCACGCCCGGCCGCAGGCCGGCCACGTTGATCAGGAAGTTCTGGATGAAGA
>JAEURL010000240.1 GCA_016789165.1 Anaerolineales bacterium
GGCGCGGCGCGGCGGAGCCGGCCGGCAGGAGTTTGAACAGGTCCTCGGGGATGAAGGTGAATTCCTGGGGGCCGGCCTCGCTTTCAAAGAAGCCGTGCGCGCTCAAGGCCCGGTACCACAGCGCCTCGGCCGGGCTGGGCGCGTTGCGCCAGGGCTGTTCGCGCTCCCGGCGGGCCGGCCCCATGGCCCGCACCTCGCCGTGGGCGCGGGCGAAGCGGGCGCGCGGCAGGCGGCCGCCGGCGGCGCGCAGGGCCTCCAGGGCGGCGCGCGCCTCGGCCGGCAGGCCGGCCACGGCCTCCGTGAGGCGCAGCGGATCGAGCAGGTGCCGGGCCAGCTGGAGCGCGGCTTCGCGCTGGCTGGGCGCCGTCAGTTCCAGGCCCCAGTGCTCGGCGACGACGCGCAGCAGGCTCAGATCGTAGTCGGTCAGCACGCGCTCGAGCGGCGGCATGGCGGGCCGGTCACTGCATGACTTGCAGCGCCTTGGGGAAGAGCGTGATCTCCACGTGCCGGACGTTCAACTCGTAGGGCGCGAACAGTTCGCCGTCCACGTGGATGGGCAGGGCGCGGTCGGCGTCCACCACCAGCCGGGCCGAGCGTTTGTAGGTGACGTCCGGCTCGGTGACGTGCGTGCCCTGCATCACCTTGGGCAGCAGCTGCAGGATGCGCACCCGCGAGAGCTGGTGGATGTAGATGAAGTCGAACAGGCCGTCGTCCATCTGGGCGGCCGGCGTGGTGACGAAGCCGCCGCCCTCGCGCGGGCCGTTGCCCACCGTCAGCATCATCACGGGCTGCTCGATCACGCCGTCGTCGTGCTGGACGCGCATGTGCGGGGCCTCGAAGTTGAAAGCGATCGACTGAAGCGTGGCGGTCAGGTACATCAGAAAGCCGTACAAGTAGGTGATCTTGCGGCTGCGGATGTTGATGGCGCCGTCAAAGCCGATGCCGACCGTGTTGTGAAAATACACGCTGCGGCCGTTGCCGTCGCGCAGCTGGCCGATATCGAGCGCGCGCGGCGCGCCGCGGAAGATGCGTTGGACGGCCTCCAGCGGGTTGTCGAGCGGCACGCCAGCCCCGAAGGCGAAATCGTTGCCGGAGCCGATCGGCACCACGCCCAGGCGCGGCCGGCGCTCCGGCTCAATCTGCATCAGCCCGTTCACCACCTCGTGCACGGTGCCGTCGCCGCCCAGCGCCACCACGGTCTGGTGGTCGCCGGCCGCGGCCGCGATCTCGGTGGCGTGGCCCGGGTACTCGGTGCCGCGCCAATCGGCGCCGCCGAGCTTCTCCACCAGGCTGCGCAGGTCTGAGGCCTTCTGGCCCGAGCGGCCGCGGTCGGATTGAGGGTTAAAGATCAGGAGCGTAGGATGGGTGGGCATATCGGGTCTCGGCGGCTCCGGGCCGGGGCGCGGCCAGCATGAATTGGGGCGGGCGTTGAGGCCCTAACTTTACCTTAAAACTACACTCGGGCCAACTTCGCTTGACCCTCGGAGTCGCCGGCAGTACAATCCCTCGCGCTGGCATAAGGCTTGCATCACCTGCCTTGATTGGCCGGCCGGACAACGCTCGGGCGCCCCGCTGATGGCGGGGCTGGCGGCCGGCAAACCGGCTGCGCGTCGTTCGCGCTGGAAATTCCTCTATGCTATACTCGCCGCCCATGTCTGCCGAACAAGCGCTGCGGCCGCTGGCCGGCCGCCTGCGGGCCTGGGGCCTGCAGGATTTGGCCGCCCTGCTGCTGGAGCAGGGCGACCCGCTGGCCGTGGTGGGCGCGCAACTGCTCCATATCGCCGCGCCGACGGCCGGCCTGTGGGGAGGCGGCGAGACCGTGGCGGCGCTGGCGCGCGTCCTGGAGGACCCGGCCGCCCGCCAGGCCTGGGCGCGCGAGCTGGCGGGTCCGGCGCCGAGCAAAGAAGGCCAGGCATGACCGCGCTGCTTCAATTCGCTTTTCTGTTCCTGTTCGCCCTCCTGATCGTGGGGTTCCTGGTCCTGGGCCGGCGCAAGAGCGCCCGGCCGGTGCTGCTGCGCCGGATCGAGGCCTTTGACCATCTGCCGGCCACCATTGGCGAGGCCGTGGAATCCGGCCGGCGGCTGCACCTTTCGCTGGGCAGCGGCGTGATCGGCCAGGCCGATACGGCGGCCACCTTGGCCGGCCTGACGGCGGCCACCCAGGTGGCGGCCCAGGCCGTGGTCAGCGACAAGCCCCCCATCATCACCAGCGCCGACGGAAGCGCCATGCTCCTGGCCCAGGACGCGCTCAAAGCCGTGTACCGCCAGCAGAATGCCGCCGAGCGCTTTGACGCCGGCGCGGCGCGGGTGGCCGGCCTCTCCCCGATCTCCTTCAACGCGGCGCTGGCGCCGCTGGTCAGTGACGAGGCCGTCGCCGGCAACGTGGTGGTGGGCGCGGTTGGCCCGGAGGCCGTGCTCGTGGCGGAGGCCGGCCGGCGCGCCGGGGTGCCCACCCTGGCCGGCTCCGATAACCTGGCCGCGCAGGCGGCCTTCCTGGCCGCGGCGGAAGACACCCTGCTGGGCGAGGACCTGTTTGCGGCCGGCGCCTATCTGGGCAAGTCCAGCGCCCACGTGGCCAGCCTGCGGGCCCAGGATGTGCTGCGCGTCATCCTGATCGTGGTCATCCTGCTCGGCGTCACCGCCAAGACCCTGGGGGTGCTGCCGTGAAGATCCGGCTGGGCAACGTCATCCTGACCTCGGTGGCCGTCGGCGTCGGCCTGATCACGCTGCTGGGGTATTTTGTGGCCGAGCTGCAGCCGGTGCGCGCCCAGCTGCTGGCCTGGGGCAGCCTGCTGGCGGCCGTGGCCGTGCTGATCGGGGCGCTCAACCTGGCGCGCGTCCACACCCGCAAGATCATGGAGCAGGCGCCGGGCTGGGGCTACAGCCCCTTCATGCTTCTGGGCTTCCTGGCCGCGCTGGCCGCCGGCGCCGTGGCCTGGCTGCCGGGCCAATCCGGCGGCGCCACCACTAATTTCGCCAGCCGTTTCCTGTTCCAAAACATCCTCGGCGCCGGCGGCGCCGCCCTGGCCGCGCTGATGGCCTTCATTCTGGTCTTCGCCGGTTACCGGCTGCTGCGCCGCCCGCCCACCCTCTTGAACGTCGTCTTCCTGGCCGCGGCCGTGGTGGCCCTGGCCGGCCTCCTGTCCGGCCTGGCGGGCCTGCCCCCGGAGGCGGCCGCCGGCCTGCGCGACCTGGGGACCTGGCTGACGCAGGTGCCGGCCGTGGCCGGGGCGCGCGGCCTGATGCTGGGCATCGCCCTGGGCATCATCGCCACCGGCCTGCGCCTCCTGCTGGCTATGGACCGCCCGTACGGGGATTAGTATGGCCGTCATCCGCTGCCCTAGTTGCGGCAAGCCGAACCCGGAATTCCTGGACCTGTGCCAGTACTGCGACCAGCCGTTGAAGGACGCGGTCGCTGGCCAGCCGCCAGCCGAAGGCACCATCCGCAAGAGCCTCATCATTCGCTGCCCGAACTGCGACAAGCCGAACCCGGATTTCCTGGAGACCTGCCAGTTCTGCGCCACGCCCCTGAAGGGCGGCGCGCCCGTGGCGGCTCCCACGCCGGAAGCCCCGGCGCCGGCCGGCGAATCAGCCGAGGCGGAGCTGCCGGATTGGCTGCAGGCCCTGCGCGGCGAGGCCGTCGCCTCCGAAGGGACGTTTGTGCCCCCGGCCTCCGAGGCCACCCACGATTGGGAGTGGACGGGCGACACCGGCGCCGCCGCCAGCCCAGCCGACGACATCCCGGACTGGCTCAAGTCCCTGCAAGCGGACACCACCGAAGCCGCGCCGCCGCCGGCCACCCCAGCCGCCCCAGCTCCCCTCACCCCTGAGCCGGCTGAAGCGGTGCCGGATTGGCTGGCGGAGCCAGCCGCCGCGCCGGCCGAACCGGCTGGCGATCTGCCGGACTGGCTGCGGACGCCCACCGGCCCGCTGGCCGAGGCGGCGGAGCCGGCCGAGGCCGTGCCGGACTGGCTGCCAGGGCCGGCCGCCGCGCCGTCTGAGCCGGCTGCCCCGGCCGAACCGGCTGGCGATCTGCCGGATTGGCTCAAGGCAGCCACCGGCCCGCTCCCGCCCGCCGAACCCGCGCCGGCCAAGCCCGCGGATGAATTGCCGGACTGGCTGAGCGGTGGTGCCACACCCGCCGCCGGCGATCTCCCGGATTGGCTGAAGAGTGCCACCGGCCCGTTGGGCGCCGCTGGCGCCGCGGCCGCGCTGGAGCCGGCGACCGCCGGTGATCTGCCGGATTGGCTGAAGAGCGCCACCGGCCCGCTTTCGGAAAGCGCTGCGCCGCCGGCCGGCAGCCCGCCCTCGGTTTCGAGCACCGCGGCGAGCGCCTCGCCCTTTGCGCTGGGCGCCGACGACGAGGCCGCCCCGGCCTTGCCGGCCGAGGGCCTGCCGGACTGGCTGCAGGACCTGGCCCCATCTGAATCGCCCGCGCCCTCCGGGCCGGCCCTTTCCGCCAGCGCGCCCCTGCCGGCCGTCCTGCCCGGCCCGGAAGATGAGCCGGACTTTCTGAATGATCTGCGCGGGACCGCCTCGCCGGTGGCCGAAGAGGAACAGCCGGATTGGCTGAAATCTTTGGGTTTGCCGCAAGAGGCGGAAGCGCCGGCCCCGGCCACCGCGCCGCTGGCAACCTCAGGCGAAGAAGAGCCGGATTGGATGCGCGCTCTGCGCGCCGAGTCGGCGCCGTCCGTCGAGCCAGGGCCGGCCGAGCCTGAGCCGGATTGGATGGCGGACCTGCGCACCACCGAGCCCTCCGACCGGAGCGGGCCGGCTGTCTCGCCCTTTGCCGCTGGCCCGGCCCCGGCCGCGCCCGGCACGGAAGAACCGGATTGGCTGGCGGCCCTGCGGCCGGCGGCCATGCCGGAGTCCCGGCCGGCCTCCGCGCCCGGCGCCGGCGCCGACGAGCTGGCCCAGGGCGAGATGCCCAGCTGGTTGGCCGCCATGCGGCCGGTGGATATCCAGCAGCCGGCGCTCGAGCCGGAAGTGGACGAATATCAGGAAACGGTGGGCGTGCTGGCCGGCATGCGCGGCGTGCTGCGCGCCGAGCCCAGCGTGGTCCTGCCCGGCAAGAGCGCTACCCAGGTCCACGCCCTGGCCTACGCCGAGGGGCACGTCAAGCAGGCCGAGCTCCTGGCCGGCATGTTGTTGAGCGACCGGGAGGCCGCGCCGCCGGCCAAGCGGCGCGCCGGGCTGGCGGCCGCCCCCTGGGAACGCTGGCTGGTGTCTCTCATCCTGCTGCTGGGCCTGCTGGTGCCGCCGTTTGTGCTGCAGGGGTTGTTCCCGCTGCCCAGCACCTTGCCGGCTGAAACGCTGGCCGCCTTCCAGGCGCTGGAGGCCGCGCCCGCCGGCAAGCCGGTGCTGGTGGCCTTTGACTATGAGCCGAGCCAGGCCGGCGAGCTGGAGCCGCTGGCCGAGGCCCTGGTGGGCCACGCCGTCCGGCGCGGCCTGCCAATCGTCACGCTCAGCACGGGCCTGACCGGGGCCGGCGTGGCGCAGGAGACGCTGACCCGGCTGACCGTGGCCGAGGGCTACAGCGAGACGGTGACGCACCTGAACCTGGGGTATCTGCCGGGCGGGCCGCTGGGCCTGCTGCAGTTCGCGCGCTTCCCGCGCCTGGCGTTCCGCGCCGACTTCGCCGGCCGCGATTTCAGCGCGCAAGGCGGCCTGTGGGCGCAGCCCGTGCTGCGCGGGATCAACTCGCTGGACGATTTCGGCCTGGTGATTGTGATCAGCGCCGCGCCCGACGATGCCCGCGCTTGGCTGGAGCAGACGCAGGGCTCCGCGACGCCGCTGGTGCTGGCGGTCAGCGCCGGCACCGCGCCGCTGGTGCGTTCCTACTATGAGGCCGGGTCGTCCGGGCGCCTGGCCGGCCTGGTCAATGGCCTGGCTGGGGCCATGCAGTATCAGCGGCAGGCCGGCGTCTACCGGGAGGTGGCCACCGAGACCCTCCAGCTCCGCTGGGAGATGGTGGGCAGCGGGCTGCTGACCGTGGCGCTGCTGCTGGTGCTGGGCAATCTGTTCCATGGCGTCCGGCAGGCGCTGGTCCGCTCCGCCGGCCGCGGGCGGGGGAGGGCCTGATGCCCCTGGATTTCATCGGCGCGGTCCTGGGCTTGACGCTCACCGTGGCGATCCTGAGCTACGTGATCGGCGACAACCCGCTCTACCGGTTGGCCGTGCATCTGTTTATTGGCGTGGCCGCCGGCTATGCGGTGGTGGTGGCCCTGGTGAACGTCATCGTGCCGCAGCTGATCCTGGTCCTGTTGAGCGGGCCGGCCCTCGACGAGCTGATCATCCTCGGCCTTAGCTGGCTGCTGGTGCTGCTGCTGCTGCTCAAGCTGGTCAACACCCAGTCCGCGCCGGGCCGGCTGCCGGTGGCCTATCTGGTGGGCCTGGGCGCGGCTGTGGCCGTGGGCGGTGCGGTGACGGGCACGCTCTTCCCGCAGACGGCGGCCGCCTTTGTGAACGTGCTGCCCAGTGGCTCGGCCGGCGGCGACTTGCTGGGGTTGCTGGAGCAGCCGGTCAGCGCCTTGATCTTGCTGGTCGGCACGCTGAGCACGCTGGTGTTCTTCTGGTACGGCGGGCGCAGCCTGGCCGGCGGGCAGGTGGATCGCCCGCTCCTGGTCAAGCCGGTGGCGCGCGTCGGCCAGATCTTTATTGGGACGGCCCTGGGCGTGCTGTACGCGGGCGTGCTGGCCGCCAGCCTGGCCTATCTGGCGGAGCGCCTCGGGGCGCTTTGGCAGTTCATCGGGCCGTTCGTCGGCGGCTGAGCGCCGCTCGGCCGGTGCGGTAACCATGTCCACCAACGCTGACGCTCAGAATAATCAGTTCCGGCCGGAGACCATCCTGGCGGCCGATTTCGGCACCGCCACCACGCGCGTCTCGCTCTTTGACGTGGTGGAGGGCACCTTCCGCTATGTGGCCTCCGGCGAAGCGCCCTCCACGCTCACGCCACCGTACTCGG